>CABRKI010000005.1 GCA_902471455.1 uncultured Porphyromonadaceae bacterium
ACCAACGACCCCCTGATTAACAGTCAGGTGCTCTAACCAACTGAGCTACTGAAGCGTTTCGTTTGCTTTTGAGATTCCATTTTTCATCTTGCGATGGGGTGGCGTTTTTCTCATTTGCGGTGCAAAGTTAGGAAGTTTTAACGAACTGTGCAAATTTTTCGACAAATTTTTTACGCATTTAATCGCCAATGTAGATATGATGCGGATATAATCTTCATATATTCAGCGTTTTGAAGAGATGAAGTTTTTTTAATTTTTTTTCTTCGAAAGAAGGTTCCCTTCCTTTTTTCAGCCTAAAAACAACTGAAAATAGCTTTGTAAAAAAGGTTTTGTGCTCTCATGGATTTTTATTAATTTTGCCAATGTTGTAGGCAATGCACAAAATTAAGTCTGGTGCGTTCAAACATGCCGGAGGCATCTCCCTACATACAAAATTGCACAAATACTTATGCCCTATATGCGAGGCATAAAGTGTATGTGCATTGTTGACCATGGCGAAGGCTCATCCTTGTAAAAGGGGATAGATAATAATAACGCTTAACCTAAACTTCAATATCGATATGACAGTAACAGAAAGATTCCTGAGCTATGTCGCTTTCGACACGCAGAGTGACGAGCTGACAAATATGACTCCTTCAACGCCCGGACAGATGGTTTTCGCGCGTTTTCTCAAAGACGAACTGGAAAAAATGGGGTTGGAAGAGATTACACTCGACGACAACGGCTATCTCATGGCGTCGCTGCCTGCCAACTGTGGTGCCGATGTGCCTGTAGTAGGGTTTATCGCACATCTCGACACATCGCCCGATATGAGCGGAAAGCATGTGCGTCCACGAATAGTGAAGGATTACGACGGCTCCGACATCACTTTGAACGCGGGGGAAAACATCGTATTGAGTCCCTCGGAATTTCCCGAACTTAACAATTACCTCGGACAGGACCTTATCGTCACCGACGGCACGACGTTGCTCGGCGCCGACGACAAGGCCGGCATCGCGGAGATTATTACCGCAGTGGCATATCTGCAGGAACATCCTGAAATCAAGCATGGCAAGATACGGATTGCCTTCAATCCTGACGAGGAAATCGGGCTGGGCGCCCATAAATTCGATGTGAAACTTTTCGGCGCCGACTTCGCATATACGATGGACGGCGGTGCCGTAGGGGAACTTGAATTCGAGAATTTCAACGCCGCCAGCGCCAAGGTGACTATAAAGGGGCGCAATGTGCATCCGGGGAGCGCCAAACACAAGATGATAAACTCCATGCGTGTGGCCACCCAGTTCATCGTCATGCTTCCTCGATGGGAAACGCCGGAACATACCGAAGGTTATGAGGGCTTTTATCATCTTGTGGGCATCGAAGGCACCGTAGAGGAGACCGTGCTGACCTACATAATAAGGGACCATGACCGCGCACGTTTCGAGAGCCGCAAGCGTGAGATAGAACATCTCGTGAGAAAGACCAATATGGAATTCCCGGGTTGTGCTTCGGTGGAGATAAAAGACCAATACTATAATATGCGTGAGAAAATAGAACCGGTCATGCATATTGTGGAAGTGGCTGAGAAGGCCATGAGGGAAGCCGGCGTGGCTCCTAAAGTGCAACCTATCAGGGGAGGCACCGACGGTGCGCAGCTTTCGTTCAAAGGGTTGCCTTGCCCCAATATTTTTGCCGGCGGCGAGAATTTCCACGGACGTTACGAATACGTGGCGATCCGAAGCATGGAGAAAGCCACCGACGTGATTGTAAACATCTGCAGACTTGTCGCCGAGAAGTGAGACGCAGCAAGATAATAGTCATCACAGGGCCGACTGCCTCCGGGAAGTCGGCCCTTGCCGTTGACGTGGCAAGGCGGCTCGACACCGAAGTCATCTCCGCCGACAGCCGCCAGGTTTATAAAGGTATTCCCATAGTGACGGCAGTTCCTTCCGCAGAAGAAAGGGGAGGGGTGAGGCATCATTTGATTGAAACGTTGCCGCTCGATGCATATTACAGCGCAAGTGAGTTTGAGAGTGACGCGCTCGAAATCATCGGTTCCATATTCAAGGAGAGAGATGTCGCCGTGGTGTGCGGCGGCTCTATGATGTATATCGACGCCTTATGCAACGGCATCGATGAACTCCCGACGGTGCCCGACGACATCCGGTTCCCCCTCATGGATAAGTGGAAAGACATGGGCGACGACTGGTTGCTTTCGGAACTCAGGCGCCTTGACCCTGTGCATTATGAAAGGGTCGATAAGAAGAATATGAAACGTGTTTTCCATGCCGTAGAGGTGAGTCTGGCTTCGGGGTGTGCCTATAGTTCCCTTCTTACAGGATCGCGCCGGGAAAGACCCTTCGACATCATTAAAATATGCCTTGAAGGCGACCGTGAGAGGCTGTTCGGCAGAATCAACCGCAGGGTGGAAGATATGATGGCGATGGGGCTTGAAGAAGAAGCGAGGAGGGTCTATCATTTAAGACATCTCAATTCATTGAATACTGTCGGGCTGAAAGAAATGTTTGCGTGGTTCGACGGAAATATGACAAAAGAGGAGGCGGTGGCGAGAATCCAGAAAAACACTCGCGTCTATGCCAAGAAACAAATTACATGGCATAAACGCGACGATTCATTGATGAGGCTTGATTTTACAGCCCCGTCGGGGCAAAACGCAGAAAAAATACTGGCGATGTTATAACTTTGTCACGGAAGAAACGGTCACGGTCAGAAGTCATAACCTATGGAGAACACCCAGGCTTTGTTTCTGCCTCCCTCATGAGGGTTTTTCCATACGTTTTTAGTTCCGGCGAGGTAATGCACGTTTACAGAATACTTTCTGTTGATGCAAAGCCCGGTGCCCATTTTCACTCCGAAATCAAAAAATCCGCTTTTGGCGGCAGACGTATAGAGCGGAGAAGTGCTTGATTCCTGAGGGTCGATTACCGTTATTTTATCATTGTCGGAGGCATGGAGCTTAAACTGTGCGTAGGGGCCGAGCTCAACGATCCATCTTAGCGACTCGGTTATGTTGAATCTGAACGACGCCATAACCGGCACGGTGAAATTGTAGGTGCGGTAATGTCCCATCTGGGTGAACTTTTCAGGTTCTCCCCCTTCGAAATAGTCTTGCGCGTAGGCGTAGTTGCCGCTTCTCGATTCAAAGAAGAATCCGGGCTGGAGAGTAAAGAAATCGCGCATGTTAAGGTCAAGCACAACACCTGCATCGACACCGGTGCCCCAGCTGTTGACGTTCCATTCATTGAAATATTCTTTCCCGAAGGTGCGGTTGGAGGAATTGATGCCGAGTCTCACCCCTATGTTGAAAAGCTTCTCGGCGGGTTCGGACGATAAGAAATCCTGTGCAAAGGCGGAGCCGACTGTCGCAATAGAAAAAGCGGTCAGCAATATCTTAATTGTATTCATAATGGTCTGTTCTATAATTTAGGTGGCAAATTTAAGGAAAAAAGTTTGGAATTAAAATTTATTATCTAATTTTGCGAAGAAATTCTTTTGTCTATACCATGACTTAAGGAATGTTTGATTGTATTAATATTGTATAAACTGATAAATTAACCACAGACTTGGTGGCCACGTGTCGCCTTCCTGTAAATATTTAGCAATGTCACCACAGAAAATCAACAGTTTGATGACGGGGGCGAAAGACTACGTCTTGATTGTGTTGGGGCTGATGCTCTATGCATTGGGCTTCACCGCTTTTATTCTTCCGCATGCCATAGTGATCGGCGGCCTCAGCGGTGTGGGTACGCTCGTATATTTCGCCACTAAAGGGCTTGTGCCTGTGGCGGTGACGCAATATGCCTGCAACCTCATACTTCTTTCCATTGCGTTCAAGATTGTGGGGAAAACGTTCGTGATGCGCACCATATTCGGAGCCACGGTCCTCTCCCTGGGCATCGGTGCCCTCGAAGGCTTCTTCATGGGTCTCGGTCACCCTATAATAGAAGACATATCAATGAGCGCCATTCTCGGCGGCATCTTGTGTGGCATCGGGGTGGGTACGGTTTTCATCCACAATGGTTCGTCGGGGGGCACCGACATTGTGGCTGCAATGGTTTCTAAAGTGAGCAACGTCAGCATAGGCAGGACGATGATTTATACCGACATGTTGATTGTGATGAGCTCGATATTCCTTCCGTTCGAGGGAACGTTCCAGGAGCGTCTGGATGCGAGGGTGCCGTTGATTGTGTATGGTTTGATTGTAACTTATGTCATAGCCTACATGACCGACATGATTATCAATACCAACCGGCAGGCCACCCAGTTCATCATTTTCTCCCATAAATGGGCGGAGATTGCCGACCGCGTCAACAAGGAGGCGCAGCGCGGGGTGACCGTCGTCGATGGAATGGGATGGTATTCCAAAAAGCCGGTGAAGGTCCTGATGGTATGGTGCAGGAAGATAGAGAGCGTCACGATATTCAGGATTGTGAAAAGCATGGATGAAAACGCGTTCATAACCCAGGCAAACGTTAACGGCGTTTATGGCAAGGGGTTTGACACAATGAAGATAAAACTTAAGAAACATAAAGGTGAAGCGGGGCATGTACCCGCCGCCCCGCCATTGGAAAAAGAGGAATGATGTTTTTCCCGGCGGAAATCAGGATGTGTAAAAAAACGACCCGGACTTTGGTGTTTCCACCTCAGCCCGGGTCTCGAGTTATGTAAGCCGGAAAATTTCTAAATAGTCAGGGGGCGCGATTATGCAGGATGCTCAACGTTATATACTTCTTTCAGCATATCTTTTATGGAATCGATGTTGTGGAGGTTGACTTCGCCGTGGGTCATCAGCAACATCGGAACCGGTTGTTTGTCCGGGCTGTAGGGAGGCTGCACGTAGTCGAATTCATCCCTTACGCGGAAACCGTTGCGTTCATAAAAGGCGATTCTTCTTTGTTCGATATCTCCCTCGGGCTTTTCCACCTCAAGAAGCACGTTGGGACTCACTTCCTTGAAAAGATGGTGGAGCATTTCCCTCCCCAGGTTTTTACCCCTTTGCTCTGGTATGACGGCGAAATGTTCGATGTATGTATATCCCTCGAACGTCCAATATGAAAGGAATCCAAGGAAAAGGTCGCCGTCTTTCACGGCAAATGCATGAAACTTCCCACCTTTCATTTTTATGAAGTTGGCGAGATGTTCCTCGTCTCGATATTCCCGTCTTTCATCCGGAGGGAACGCCTCGTTATACAATTTGAGGAAAGACGGGTAGTCTTCGGTTTTTAGATTTACAAATTCCATTTTGATATGAAATTAATTGGTTGTTTCTATAATTTTTCTTTCATCCGTTTGTAGATGAATGTCTCCCCCCTCGACACTTTCCCTTTCTCCGGTTGGATCAGCGAAGGGAATTTTAAATCGGAATTGAGCGGAATCCATTCGGCAATCCGGTCAACCCATTGCTCGATTCCGGCTCTCGAAGGATGAGGGTTTGTTTTGCTTTGCCGGGAAAGGTCGAGGTCGAAACTTCTGAAATATTTTCGTGGCCCCAATTCCTTTTCCATCCATGTGTTGAAAACCTCTCCCTCGGAGTGTCCCGGCCAAGAAGGGGGGCCTATCCAAAGGAAAGGCAGGTTTCCGAAAGAAGAAACAAGCGTATCAACCGATTTTTTGAGTCTCGCTTCCGGACGTGGTTCAAACATCTCGTTCATGCCGAGGCTCACTATCACGGCATCCGGTTTCTGTTCGGAAATTATTTTCGAGAGTGCGGGCGATGACGCCCATTTGGAAATGGTCGATCCGTCCCACACGATGGTTGCTACCTCGAAACCGTTGATTCTACCGTAGGCGTTGAGCCTTTCCGCCATCCATCCTGTCATGGAATCGCCGATAAACAAAACCTTTTTGATACATGTGGAATCAGCCACCGTGTCCCGGGCGACAGAGATATCGCCGTCTGCCTGCATTGCCGAAGCCGCTGTAGGCCACAACGGGATTGACAGGAAAAGCAGCAGAAGCGGTAGGAATATCTTGCGGTATGTATGGTTATGTTTTATGAGTGTCATAAATGTTGTGGTTTGGCATTTTCACGATTCTAAAAAGACAGAAAATGCCCGTTTTTTCATTTTAGAGGGGAGTCTCTTGTTCTATTAACAAAAAAAAACGGGAAAGGATTGATAGGGGAGAGAAAAGAACTGTTAAATTTGCAATCGTGAATATAGAGATCCTTGACATGGAACGTCTCGGCTTCGGCACCGAATTGCTTGACTGATGACGGATGAAAGTGTAAAAAAGTCTTTAAGTGTTGCATAGATATACGGCAAAAATGGCTAAATTTGCATTTTAAAACTTTGAATATGGAAAAAAATAAAGATAAAAAGGTTGTATTGAGTGGCATACGCTCCACCGGCAACCTCCACCTTGGCAATTATTTCGGGGCTATCAGCAAGTTCCTCCGTCTGCAGGACGATTACGATTGCCGCTATTTTATAGCTGACCTTCATGCCCTTACCACCAATCCCGACCCCAAGATGCTTCACGAAAGCGTGAAAAACATTCTTGCGGAGTATCTGGCGGCCGGTCTCGACCCTGAGAAAAACATGCTTTACGTGCAGAGCGACATTCCTGAGATTTCGGAGATGTATCTCCTTCTCAACATGCACGTGGGCATCGGGGAACTTATGCGTACCGCTTCTTTCAAAGACAAGGCGCGCAAGGCTTTGGGCATCACTTCCGACAGCGATGAAATCGAAAAGGAAATCATCGGCAACCAGACCAACCAGCGTGTCAATGCGGGTCTGCTCACTTATCCCACGCTTATGGCCGTGGATATCCTTATCCATCACGCCGACTATGTGCCGGTAGGGAAGGACCAGGAACAGCACCTTGAACTTACGCGCCGTTTCGCACGCCGTTTCAATTCGTTCTACGGCGTGGACTATTTCGGCGAACCGGTCAACTTCAACTTCGGAGGCGAAGCCTTGAAAGTTCCCGGTCTCGACGGCTCCGGAAAAATGGGCAAGAGCGAAGGCAACTGCATCTATCTCATCGACGACGAGAAGACCCTCCGCAAGAAAGTGATGAGGGCCGTGACAGACGAAGGCCCGAAAGAACCCAATTCTCCCGTGAGCCAGCCTATAGCCAACCTTTTCCTTCTCATGGACCTCGTTTCCGACAAGGAAGTGGTTGACCACTACCGCAAGGCATACGCCGATTGCTCCATCCGCTACGGCGACATGAAGAAGCAGCTCGCCGAAGACATTCTGAAGGTTACGCTCCCTATCCGCGAACGCATCCTCGACATCCGCAACAACGACGAACTTCTTTCGAAAGTCGTTAAAAGCGGTGTGGAACGTGCGCGTGCATACGCCGCCGACACGTTGAAGGAAGTGCGTGAGATAATGGGAATACGCAAGATTTGACAAAATGGTATTAAACTGGATCTGGATTGCATTTTTCGCAATCGCGTTCCTGATGGCCGTCGGTCGCACTGTGACCGACGGCGATCTTTCTGTATGGTCAGACATAATGAACAGTTCCTTCTCGCAGGCATCGTTCGCTTTCGAGATTTCGTTGGGTCTGACAGGCGTGCTTACCCTTTGGTTGGGCATCATGAAAATCGGCGAGAGGGGAGGGGTGATAGAATTTTTCGGTCGTTTGATCAGTCCGTTTTTTTCGCGCCTTTTCCCGGGAATACCGAAAGGACACCCCGCCATGGGAGCCATCTTCATGAATATATCGGCCAATATGCTTGGCCTCGACAATGCCGCCACCCCTATGGGACTGCGGGCCATGCAGGAAATGCAGTCGCTCAACCCTAAGAAAGACACAGCCACCGACGCCATGATAATGTTTCTGGTGCTCAATTCTTCCGGCCTTTGTCTCATCCCGGTGAGTATCATGATGTATAGGGCGCAGGGAGGGGCAGCCAATCCCACCGACATATTCCTGCCTATCCTTATAGCCACCGCCATCGCCACCCTTGTTGGCCTCACTGCCTTGTGTGTGAAGCAAAGGATTAGGATGGACCGCGTGATTATCGGATGGCTTCTCGGAATCGGAGCCGTCGTCGGGCTTGTTGTGTGGTTCTTCTCCTGGCTGCCGGCTGAAAAGATGGAACTTTATTCTACATTTGCCGCCAACGTAATTCTTTTCAGTGTCATCATTTCGTTTATCGCCGCCGGAATAAGGAAAAAGGTAAACGTTTATGACACTTTTATCGAGGGAGCTAAGGAAGGGTTCAAAACCGCAGTGATGATCATCCCTTACCTTGTGGCGATATTGGTTGCCATCGGCATGTTCCGTGCGTCGGGTGCGCTCGACCTCTTTACGTCGTGGGTCGAGACCGGCGTAGGGGCACTTGGTTTTGACACGCAATGGGTTGGTGCATTGCCAACGATGCTGATGAAGCCGTTGAGCGGCAGCGGTTCGTGCGCCATGATGCTCGACGTGATGAAAGAGAACGGAGCCGATGCGTTTGTCAGCCGCGTGGCCGCCGCCGTCAGAGGCTCCACCGACACCACGTTTTATATCCTTGCCGTCTATTTCGGCAGCGTAGGGGTTATGAAAACGCGCTACGCCGCCGGCTACGCCCTTCTCGCCGATCTTACCGGAGCCGTAGCCGCCGTCCTCGTCGCCTACTTCTTCTTCGGCTGACCTCAGATTCTCCTTTCCACACAAAAGGCGCATCCATTACCGGATGCGCCTTTTATGTGGGGTTGATGGTGTCGAAAAACAGATAGAAATTGTAGGGACATGCCTTAGTCATGTTTGATTAACAATCTGATTCCCAGATGCTACATGCCGGAGGCATGTCCCTACATTCAAAAGAATTCAAGGTTTTGCAAAATACTTATTTATCAGAGTTTCACAAGCCTATGGGACGAAGTGCCTTTTGAAGTGGTGACGTTGACGATATAAATCCCTTTAGGAAGATACGTGACGTCGAGGGCTGTCGCCTCTCTGTAACCTTTGACCAACTTCACATGGCGTCCTTCGAGGTCAGTTATCGAAACCATATCGGCAATGTCGAAGTCTCCCGATATGAATATATGGCTTCTTGCCGGCAACGGATAGATAGATGTCACACCGTTGTCGGTGACTTCTTCCACTCCGCTACCGTCGTTACGGAACACCGCTTTGATGTAGGAGTCAGCTTTCACCGAAACTGTAAGTTCAGGTTTGTTGCCGATTTCCTTATTGTCGCGGTCAATCCATTTAACGAATACGTATCCCGGGAGGGCGACCGCATTAAGTGTCAGAGAAGTGCCGTAATCATAGATTCCGGTCGAAGCTCCTGCTACTGCGCCTTCTTGCTCGTTGGTTATAATCTCGACCATAAAGCGTTTTTTCATGAAACTTGCCGTGATTTCCATGTCTTCCTTAGGAATGAATTCGTAATCCGGTTTTTCCGACAGGATATCTGCACCATACGACCATTTTATGAAATCATAACCGTCGGAGGGTTCCGCTTGTAGTTTCAACGTTTCTCCAAATTCAATGGATGCGTCGGCCGGTTTTGTCGTACCTCCGTCGGAAGGATCTGCAAAGGTAATTATCCTCACTTTGCCGTCGGCAAACTGTATCCATGAGGCAGCAGACGATTTGCTTCCCATGAATCCCTCTCCGTCGGTTATGCCGGTAAGGTTTACGGTAAGCATATAATAGCCGTTTTCGGAGGTGGCATTACCGAAGTCGATGCTGAACGTGTCGTTGCCCGAAGAAGTCGCTTTGATTTCAATACCCGAGATATCGACACGTTTGCCTTGGCATACGAGGGATATGTCGGAGGCATCGAATGTGACTGGGTCAATCGGTTTGTTGAACGTCACTCCGACTTCCTTGACGGCCTTCAGGCTTGTTTCTCCCTCATCTGGAATTCCGGAGAATGTCAGGATGTCGAGTTCTTCGTCAGGTCGCGGCATGAGTGTTACCCGATAAGAATCATTTGTGGCTTTCATGTCGGTGGCAAGATGGAGCCTGTCTTCATATATCGGGTCGGTGCTGTTTTTGAGTGTGACGAACGTACACCAGAAGTTGTCGGCAGGAATTTCCTCCCCGTCGCTCAGACGTTCCACCTTCAGAACTTCACGCATACCCTTCCAAGGTGCCTGTACCGCTCCGTAGGTCCAGCCTTGTCCGTCTGTTGTTACATCCACTTTATAGACGTTTTCTTCCACTTCGGAGATTTCTACGGCGGAAGCCATCTCTACTCTTTCGGAAGAGGCATCGTCTGAGAAGAAAATCATATCGGGATTGCCGGCTGTGTCGTCGATGTCATTCACCAGGAATGCCCGCGAAGTCTCTGTGCCGTTTCCCGGAGTCAATCCGTGGATAAGTTCATGTATTTCCGCATAATCCAACAGCGACATGTCTTCGCTTCCGTATGCCGAAAGTTGAGTGGCTTTTACGTCATACGATGTGAAGTGTCCGAGGAGCGAACTCTGAAGCCACCATTGTGCGTAAGCCGACTTCCCGGCATCCAGTGTGCCGAATTCTGTCGGAATCTTTTCTCCGATTGCCACGTTGGCAGATGTCCCGTTGAGCGAAGTGCCGATGATTCTGAAGTCAAGGGCAAGCCCCTTGCTGTTCTCGACAATTTCCGGTTGACGCGTCGTCATGCGAAGGTTTTCCGCATTTCCGAAGCCTGCATTATGCACGAGCAATGCAAATTCCGCCGGGATAGAGGCTTCCACCTTGTCGGTAGTCAGCGGGTCGTCGCCAAGGATGTCGCGCTGCATGAAATAATCAAGTTGCAGAATCGGCGAAGGCGAAACCGTCATGTCGATTGGCGAAAGGTCAAGCGTCACTTCGTTGCCGGTGAATGGGTCGGTATAGCTCAATGTCCCTCCGAACGAATATATGAGTGGTTCGACGGGGGCGGCATATTTTGACGGTATGAACAGAATCGTGGCGGTGCCTGTCGCTTTCGGATCAAGAGCCCATCCCGACGACAAGTTTAGTTCGCCTTTGAAACCGTCGAGCGATTCCGGAGATACTGCGAATTCACGGTCTCCCACGAGATTTCCTTCCTTGTCTCTGATTTTGACGTTGAACTTCACGTCGGTCATGCCGACTTCCTCGTTTCCGTTGGTTATGGAGAGTGTGCCGCGGAAAGCCTGCCGGGTCAGCACCATGGTCTGGTTGAACTTGATTGTCACGGAAGCGCAGACGCCGGAAGAAGGTTCCTCATTCATTTCAATAATATGGTTGGCTTCTTCTACCGCCACGTCTGCCATTTCCTTGAATGACGGGAATCCCATCTCCTTCGCTCGTTCGATGATTTCAAGTTCTCTTGCGTGATTGGCCTTGTATTGTTCAACATCAAACATGTTTTCCGAGATTATCTCATCTTTTTCATATTTGATGCTGTTGTTGTAACGTTCTATGAAATTCGCGAAAGAAGCTTCGTCAACGCCTTGCGGACGGATATCTTTAATTTCTTCTAAAGAAATGAATCCTTCATTGTCGCGTCGTTCGATGATAGCATTCAGCATATCGCTCACCTCTTTACCTGAAACGCGGCTCCATGCTCCGTTCCCAAGGATATTGTATATGTTGCTTCGAACAATGTCATACCTTTCAGTTACAAGAACAAGTGCTTCAACCCTTTTCTCTACATCGATTTCGGTGTCCACTAAATAAACATTGGACTTGGATGCTGTTGTTCTTGTTTTGTTATTATCCTGATCAAGACGTTTCTTCAGTTCCATGCAAGCCTTGAAGGCCTCGTATGCGCTCTTGATGCAGTTAAATACACTTGCAGGACATCCCAGTTTTGGCACACATCCTGCAGCCGCTCTACCGCAATCCAAAGATTTGCTGAATGATTGAATAACGGAAGGTCGGCAATTGAGAACCAGACTACCTACACACCCTACAATATTAAATTTTTTTGGCTCGGGAGTTGGAGTACAATTCTTGACTGCATCATAACAGGCTTTAACTGCTTTGGCGAGTGCCTTCTCACAATCGGACAGACATCCTGTCATAAGAATGGTACGAAGTCTGTCCGCAAGATACGTACTGTTTTCCGTATTGTTAGGACCACCGCCGGGACTGCCGGGACCGCCGCCGGGGATACCTCCGCCACCTCCGCCGAATCCTCCTGGTCCGCTCCATGAAGCGCCGGAAGGCCATGTGTTAGGATGTCCGCAATCACCGTATCGGTATGTGCCTTCCACAGCCTTTGGTGCTTTGGGAATCGGTTCTCCCGTAACCGGATCGCAGTCATAATCATCTACCAGGAATGTGCATGAGTCTGTGAAACATCCGGAAGAGGAGCGCGAAGAAAATTTCATTGCGGCTTTCCTTGCGTTGCTACGCGTCTGTGACTGTTCTTCTCCAATCATAGTTCCTGTAAAAGTATAAGATGAAATAGTCGGGCTTCCTCCGGAGTATTTGTCATCTTCATCCACAGAAACTCTCACTGGAATCCTGACACTCTCTCCTGCATGTAGTTCCGTGACGATATTATCGCCGATAATCTCGAATTGCATTTGCTCAGAAGACTCAGGCACAAGCAGCGTAACGTTGGTGGCAGTCACCAATCCTTTATTGGTTGCGGTGAAATATACAATCTGGTTTCTGTAAGGTATCTTCGGGAAATCAAAGACTACTACCGGTTTCGGTACTCTGGTTTCAAATTCTACCGTGGTAACGATTTCGTAAGTGTCATCAACTGTAGTTTCTTCCACCTGCCAACTGTAGGAGATGGCGTTGAACGACAGGAACACCGGAAGGTCGTTGTTTTTACCGGGAGCCACCTGGATTGTGCCTCTCCATCCTTCATGTCTGTCAGCGGAAACGGAAAGGGTGTAGAAGCCCTCGGGCAATTCGCAGGTCCAAGTGCCGTCATCACCGCTCGTGCCGGAAGCTATCATTTTTCCTGTCACCGGATGCGACACTATTATTGTAGCTCCCTTTACGTGCGGGGCTTCCGTGGTGGCGAAAGTATATTCATCTTTGACATCCACTATGAGGTTGCCCGTAAGGTCTGACACAGGTTCTATCGAATATGGGATGGCAAGACCGTCGCCGTTGGCGCAATTCACACCGATTTTTCCGCTAACAGGCACGTTAAGCTGCATGTCGGGCGACGGGGTAAGCATGATGTCTAAGTTCATGCTTTCGTTGCAGTCGATCGACGGAAGTGTGAGCGATGTGCCGTTGCGCATGAATGCAGGAAGTGAAAGGGTGATGTCGCCTGTAGGAGCCTTTCCGGTATTGCCTACCGAGAATCGATACACACGCGGTTGCCCCATTGTCATGGTGGTGTTGATTGACGACACCGAAGCGGTGAGGTTGGCTTTGTTGGGACGGCAGTAGTAATAGACAGTTTTCGAAACCGACACTCCGTTTTCTCCGGCTATTTCTACAGGGATGGTAATCCAGTCCTTACCGGCGGTCACTTTAGATGCAGTGACGGTGATTACTACCGAAGCTTCCCCATTTGCAGGAATCCCGGCAGGACACTCAACTTCAATCGTGCATCCTTCCGGCGTTTCTCCCACTACGGCTTTCAATCCGGAAATCGGTTCCGAACTGCTGTTGCTCAACTTAACGGTTTGTGAAGAAGTCTCTCCGGCAGGGATATCGAATGTGAGATAGCTTGTGTTTCCGGCTTGCATTCCGCGCACTGTGAAGCTCCCCATCTCTTCGCTCTTGTTTTCACCGGGTATGCAAATTCCGGCTATGTAATCCCCTGAATAGTCGGGTATGATTTCCGTAGTGAAATTTCCGTCGGCATCGGGGGTGACGCTTTTCGTGAACCTGGCTTTCTTACTTATGTAGTATAACTCAAGTTCAGACCCGTATCCGGGAGCAACACCTGACACCTTGATTTTTTCACCCGGGGAAACAATGCCAGGGGCAATATCAAGAGATGCCGTAAACGGAGATTTCACGGTGAAGCCGAACTCTCCGGAATTGTTGTTCATCCGGGTAAGTTCTGCAAAATTACTGGCATCGTTCACGTGTGCTGTCAATGCATATTTGCCCGGGATGGCGGGAGCGGCGACGCTTATCGTCATCGTTTCGCTTTCACCGGGATTCAATTTTTTCGATGTGTGTACGGTGGCGGCAGCTTCCGACTGATGTTTGAAGTAGATATCGGCCGGCACGGCATCCGGCATCACGGTGTTGCCTTCGTTCGAAACCTTCACCTCTAAGACAATCTCTTCACCCGGAACGAATTCATTCTTTTGAGACGGAAGCAGCGCTACTGTGGCGTCCGGAAGTGTCTTGTCGGAGAGGAGCATCACCATAGTGCCTTTGGCGAATCCGTCGGAAAGGGCATTTACCGTGATTGTCTTCTCTACTCCGGTGAACGATGAGAGCGGGGCTTCCACTTCAACCGAAGCCGACGTTTCGCCCACCGGAATCAGAAGCGATTCCGGGAAAGCAACAATTCCGGCAGGGTCTGTCGTGAATGAAACGGTCACGGGGTCGCGGGTCGTGGTGTTGCGTTCTACTGTTATAGTCGATTTACGGTCGTCTTTTCTAAGAGTGGAGTTGTTGCATCTCAGCGAAAGCGATGGTCCGTCGTTGTCGATTACATTTATAACGTCGCTTACGGAGCCGCCGCTTTGACTTGTGGCCGAGCAGCTGCAGCTTTGGAGGAACACGGCTGCGGTCAGTTCTATCTTACGGTCGCCGTCAACGCGGGCATTATCTGTCACTCCGATTGTGAAGTCCATCTCTTCGACACCCTTTTCCATTGTCATCTTATTGTTATAGATGAGGTTTCCGGGTTTGTCGTCGGTAAAGAGGATTGTCACCCTTTTGTCGAAATTCGAGGTTCTTGTGAGTTTTCCCCGGATTGCTTTCTGGCCTGCGCCTTCACTCACTTCTGTCGGAGTCAAAGTCATGGCAAGGGCGGGCATATCGTTGTCGTTCAAAGTGAGGAATGCTTCCCCGTCTCCATAATGGGGTGCGGTTGCCTTGAACTGTACTTCCGCCGGGGCTTCTATTTTGTCATTGTCAATGGCTGCGACATCGATAGAAGCGGAAGACGTTCCTTTGGCGATGGTGACGGTTGCGGGGAACTTGAATCTCTCCGGAGCGTCACATTTTATCGAAATGGCGAGGTCTTCGGCTGTAGGTTTAGGCAATGTGATTGAAAGCGACGTGCTCTCACCTTCCATAAGCGGGTCGTTGGCAAACTCCATCTCGATTTCAGGGAATTCGTCGTCGATTATTTCCATTTTCCCTTCCGTTGTGTCGTAGCCGTTGCCCGATGCTTCGATAGAGAATTCCGCGCTGTCGTCGAGTTCGTCGTTACCTATGACGTTTGCCATAAAATATGCCCCGGACTGACCTCTTGCAATAGTCACCGTTTCCGGAATCCGAAGACGGTTGTCACCTTTTGTTTTTTTGATGGTGAAAGACTGGGCGGTGGTCCAGTCTCCGCTTCGGCTAAGTTTGCATCTTACGTTGACGTTGTCGCCTTCTGTAACGGTTTCGGGCAATTCCAGAATCAGTCGTTTGCCAAGGGCTACAGTTTTCGAAGTTGTCATGGCGGAATTGTTGAGTTGGAAGTCTTCCAATTCTCCGCTTGCCGTGTAAGGTGAAAGGGTTACGGTGACGTTGAGGTTGCCGTCGATTCCCGGCATTTCGGGTATCCTTACTTTTGCCGAACGGGACACGGATTCGCCTACACGAAGACGGTCGATGTCGTAATATAATGTCGCGAGCACGGCTCGTTTCCCGCTTTCGTTGGTCAGTGAGACGGTTTCGCTCCATCCTGCGGTGGCGTCGATGGTTCCGTTGTTGGCGACGGTCCATGCCACAGATATTTCATCGCCGGGCATAACTGACGCTTTCGGGGAATCTAATGCAGTGATTTCGAAGTCAGGACTGTCAGGAAGAGATATTTCAGACTCGGCAATTTTGATAATGCCGTTTATGGCATCTACAGGGTCTTGCGACCCGTCGGCTTTGAATACCACCCCTTTCGAGAGAGGCACTGCAATCGATATTCCGGGTTCTACTGTTGCCGGGATTGCAGCAGGTATTCTTATCACGGGGCCTGAGCCTCCCTTGAAAGGTGTAGTGCCCGTCACAAATATTCGCCATACACCATCCGTAACTTTCTGCGAGGATATGGAGTGGGCGTTGGCTCTGTCCGTAAGGATTGCGGCAGCTATTGCCTGTTGGAAAAGAGGACCGAAGTTCGCGGGCACAGCCACATCGACGGTCATGCCGGTGATTTCATCGACGTTCTCAAGAGAGATGTCGTAGAAGAGCTGTGCCCCCGGCGCAACGCTTATTCTTCCTCCGTAAATCACGTTGCGTCGAGGTGCGACGCTGCCGGGTTCGGAAGGGGAGTAGGGGGCATAGTCAAAATTCGCGATTATGGTTGCGTTGCCATCCGGCATCTGGAATTTGAATTCTCTTTCCTTGGAGAGGATGTTGTTATCCGGATCCGTCCAGTTCCTGAAAGAGTAGCCGGAATGGGCCGTCGCTTTGACGTTGACAGATTCTCCAGGGTTATAAGAATTGCCGGAAGCCGGGTTGGTATATCCACCTTCCTTTGGGTTGACATTTATTGTCAGTCTGCTGTTTTTTTGAGGAGTCGTGGGTTCGGCGGGATTGGAGGGATCATATACAAAATTTGCATTCAGGATATTCTCACCCTCCTTCACCACATATTGGATTGTGGCGGAAGTGGAGATTTCCTCACCTCCGAGAGTCCAGTTTTTGAATCTGAATCCGGTTTTGTTGTATGCCTGCAATCTTACCGTGGTGCCGACGACGTATTTGCCGGCACCGGATATTGTGCCTGCATCAGCCGGGGTGACTGAAATGGAGACCTGGGCATATTCCACTTCTTCTGGTTTCGATGGCTCTGCAGGGTTTGAGGGGTCATATCTGAATCTTGCCGTCAGGACCACGTCATTATTTGGCATCGTATAGCGCATAGATGTGGAGTTCGACAAGACTTTGCCGTCTTTGTCTTCCCATTGCACGAACCTGAATCCTGTATAAGGGCTGGCATATAGGTTTATTTGCTCTCCGGGCGAATATTTCCCGGAAGACCCGATGCTCCCTCCGTCGGCCGGAACCGCTTTAATCGAGAGAGAATGTTTCACTCCCGGTTCCGGTGGATCCGTGGGATTGAATTGGGCTTGGGCCGGCAATGAAATCATTATCGCCAGCAAAAGCCATAGATATTTCATGTATTTCATTATGCCGGATTATTTAATTATGCATTTCACTGTTCTTGAGCCAGCTTTCACAATGTGAAGTCCGGCGGGGAGAACGTATTCGGCTGCGCCGTTGATGGTCTCGTTTACTTCCACCATGCCGTCGATAGTTATGATGGTCACGTTGGTTCCGGTAGCTCCTGAAATCCGCAAGGTGTTTCCGTTGTATGCTATGTCGATTGAATCGTTGCCTTCCAATTCATCCACTCCGGAAGATGCGGCATTCAGGGCGATTACAAAACGTCCTTCATCGAAGCCTTCTTTGTCAGTTGTGAATTGGTAAGAGTCTCCCGATATAACATTGATTTGATTTCCGGTAGCGTTATCTGTCAATGTTGCTTTCCCTGGAATCTCAGGAAAGGAAAGTTGCATTTCACCTGCGCAAGGGGCATAAAAACCGATTTTTACTATGCCGTCGTTTTGAGGACGTTCGTTGATGGCGAGTCGATCTCCTGTGTTTGATATAGTGTAGAGTTGCGGCACATCTTCGTTCTCGCTGAAGAATTTAGAGGCATCGCATTCAGGCTCATACTCTTCACGGGCATTTTCGTTGATTACGATTCTTGTATGGTCGGTCATGCCGTTCATTCCTAATTCAAGGTTGCAGATGGCTCGGCCTCCGGAAATGGAACGTGTTTCGGCGCGTGCTGTTTCAGTGGTGAACTGTCTGCCCGATGTGCCGAATTCTATTTCATGAATGTCCTGTGTCGCCTGAATGAAGAACACCTGGTTGGGGGCAAGCACCACTTCATCGTCTATGAGCGAATATGCGTCATATCGGGAATTGTAATGGTTCCACACTGTGATAGGGGATGTGAGCATGGAATAATGCATGTCGTAGTAGGATTGCCATGGATTCCCGACGAGATTCCATCCGGCATGGGCGGCATCTTCCGCTTCGTTAAGGTCGAGTTTTGTGGTAACCGCATTAGGCGTGAAGAGAGTCGATGCGAGGTCTCCCGAAGCGGGGAATGTTATCGTACCCTCTTTGTTGGTCTGCAGGATATACCCTTGGGCTGCCTTCAAGGTTGCGTCGGCGGCTACATTTGTCCATCCTCCATTTCCGTTGGTAGCTCTGACTGCGCCGTCGTAATATCTGATGACGAAAGATGCAGACGGGTCGGAATGTGTTATATCGGATACTTTTACGTCGTAGGGAATTGTAAGGAAATACCATCTGTTTTCACGCAATGACACGACTGTTTTTACGGAAGTCGCCGTCATGGCGGCGGAGCCGTTTATAATCTGGGGATATGAAAAGCTGTTTGATTCCCTGAAATTTGAATTCAATGTAAGGTCGGCAATGGGCATAGGGGCCGCTCCTCCTACGGAAAGCGAACTACCGGCACGCATATTGATTCCGGGCTTACCTTCAATCCTACGGTTGTTGGATAGTGTTAGCTCACCGGCGATATCGTATGAATCGGATTTTACGCCTCCCTCGATGGTGCCGAACTGCATCCAATATGGGTGAAGCTTATAATTAACTACGGCGAAATCCGGCACGCAGAGCGTTACCTTTGTAAGGTCAACCCTACTGAATGGGTTATTTTTAATACTTGGAGGAGTGGCTGCGCGACATGTCACTTTTGTAAGTGCCTTACAGTTATAAAAATCACTGTCGTCATAGGAGAATACACTTCCGGGAAGTACGATTTCAGTCAGGTTGGAACAGTTGTAAAAAATATAACGATTCAAATGATAAACACCATTGGGGATAACAATGCTTTGCAAACCTGAATTGTAGAATGCGTATTCATAAATATATCCGAGACTTTCAGGTAGGTCGATGAGAGAGAGTTTTTTTGTATTATAGAAGGAATAACTATGTATTCCTCTGAGGGTTGATGGAAGTTTTACGCTTTCAAGATTTTCACAACCGCTGAATGTCTGGTAAGGAATTTTGGTAATTCCTTCCGGTATAATGATAGAGGTGAGGGTCTTGCAATTCAGGAATACGTTTTCTCCCCAATCCGAAAGCTGGCTCCCTTGTGCGAATTCTACTTTTGCAAGGTTGCCGCTATTGTCGAAAGCATTGTCTCCGATATATGTCACGGAAGTAGGAATAATGGCTTCCTTAAGTCCGGATGTTCGGAATGCGCTGCCGTTTATCTTTTTTAAAGTAGGTGGGAAGGTAATGGCATTGAAGGCAGTCCTGCCGTTGAATTGCCCTTCCGGGATTTCATCGGCCGAAGCTTTGGAGAGATCGAGTTGCTGGAGACCGGTGATGTTTTTGAGTGTTGCCCAGTCGTTTGAGTTCATGGTTCCGGAAACGCGGAGGTGTGTCACGTCGGAGAGCACGTTTACCTGGTAGAGGATTTCGACTCCGAGCGACCCCGGTGTTTCAAGATTCACGTCAACCCATGTAGGCTGGGTTTCGTCGGCAAACGCCGGAAGTGCGAATGCGCATGCGGCGGCAATCGCGATGTTTGTAAAAATTTTCATAGAAAAATATAGGTTAGATGATATTTGATTTCTCGTGATGTAATTTAAGCTTTTTAACGGTGTAAGTATTCGGGCATTCCCTTTTGTAGAGGGTAACACGCTTTCGGCATGTTTAATGGCATAATGTCGGAATACGCAAATCGTTTATAGGTGTCGATACAACGACTTCCATGTGTCAAAAGTAGTAAAAAAGAGTAATATAAACAAAAATAATGTAAAAAATACGAATGAAATTGATGAATTCTGTCTAAAAAGCATCTATTTGTGGTTGAAACCGGGATAAAGGACTATTGAAATCTCTATTATTCAGGGTTGTTGAAGAGAGGGGAGGTGACGTCGGTGATGTTGTCGAGGTGGATTTTTGTGCCGTCGTGGAGGTGAATGAGGCGCGAGTATTCGTCGAGGCGTTTTATAGTTCCGCGGATTTCTACGTATTCGCCTCCGCTTTTCAGTTTGTCGGGCACGAAGCATGTAAACGTGAGGACGGGCGTCTCGGAGGCATGGCTGAGGGCGTAAGCAAGTTTCCTCGACAGGCGCGAGTGGTCTTCGTCAGAGAGGTTTTGTCTGGCGGTGGTGAGACGTGCTGTTTCGTTGATAGCCTCGCTGTGACCGGTCAGCGCGGCGAATGGCGCGAACTGAGACGCACGGTTCATCATGCTCATCGGTTTCCTTTTTGCCGATACATGATGGGGGAGATTGATTATGTCGTCATACTTACTCATGATGTCCTCCGATTTGTTTGTTGCGTTCCTTCTGTGTTGCACCTTCCGCATAGTTCAGCCCTCTTAAAATGGCGTTTTTACCGAACATCTTTTTTATGCGCAACACCGCTTCCTGCTGTTTACGTTCTTTTTGTTCCCTTGCTTTCCGCTCCTCTTCTTTTCTGGCTAATTCCTCCATGTCGGTGAAAAGGTCGGGTTGTATTATCTTAGGTTTTGTTTTTGCGGAATCTTCGCTTAACAGACGGTTGAAAGAGAGTGTAAGACGTCTCACCAAAAGGTCGGGGTTTACGATGCGGTCGAAAAGCTGAGCCACTTTCTCGGTAATAATCCTTCCGGAAGATGTGTGGCGTTCGATGTTGACGGTGCCGTGGGCGTGGAGCGGCACTTTCCTTCCGTAGAAATCGGTTGTGACCCTGCCTGTATATTTTTTCCTTATCTCAGGATTGGCAAGCGATTCCACATCGTAGCCTACGGTCAGGACAATTTGGTCGGTCACCAACCCTTTGTCAAGAAGTTTCAATGAGACATTGTCGGCCATTTCCAAAGCCACGTTTCTTGCCATTCTGACGGGATACGGGTTTTGCAACACCTGCCCGTTGCTGATTGATTGTGTTTCCGGTCGATAGGCTTTCACAAGGTCGATGGTGACCGGTTCCCATCCCCATGCGTGGTCTATGAGTAGCTCGGCGTTCACTCCGAAAAGCTTGTAGAGAAGGTCTTCGCGGGTGAGCGATGCACGGGCTATGTCGCCCATGGTCATTATCCCCCAGGGGGCGAGGCGCGCCGCTATACCGCGTCCCACCCTCCAGAAATCCGTGAGGGGAGTGTGGTCCCACAGTTTTTTCCGGTAGGTCATCTCGTCGAGTTCCGCTATCCTCACACCGTCTTTATCTGCCGGCATTTTCTTGGCTACAATGTCCATGGCTATTTTGCAGAGATACAAGTTCGTGCCGATTCCCGCAGTGGCCGTTATCCCCGTTTCTTTCAGCACTTCGCGAATCATGGTCATGGCCAGGTCGTGGGCGGTAGTATTGTAAATCTTGAGATAAGTGGTGGCATCGATAAACACCTCGTCGATGGAATAGACATGGATATCTTCGTGGGCGACGTGTCTAAGATACACGTTGTAGATGCGTGTGCTGTAGTCGAGATAGAGTGCCATCCTCGGTGAGGCTATGTGGAAATCAACGGCAAGTTCCGGATGCTCGCTAAGCTCTTTGGCAGACCGTGATTTTCCCGACCTGCCACGCTTCCAATTCACCTCCCTTACCCTTTGAACCACCTCGAAAAGGCGGGGCCGTCCCCCCGTGCCGTATGCTTTAAGGGCCGGCGATACGGCGAGGCAGATGGTTTTTTCAGTGCGCGACGCATCCGCCACCACCAGACAGGCGTCAAGCGGGTCAAGACCCCGCTCTATGCATTCCACGGATGCATAGAACGATTTCAGGTCGATGGCTATGTATTGGCGCTTATTTGTCATTGAAGCCGAAATCCTTTCAATGGTCGAAATCCATTCAACGTTCGAAAAGGTATGTCACTTTCACTGAATAACGTCTCACGATACGTCGCACATTATCCATTCCTGCCCCGCTGTCGAAGGCCACGTTGCTGAAAGATGGCGTTTCGTAATAATTGGGGCCGTTTTCGATAATGCTTCCCACCCCCATGATCTTGAGTCCTTCATTCCGGGCAATGAATTCCGCTTTATCACGGGCGGCGTCAAGTGCCGCCTTGAGACCCTGACGGTTGTATTGCTCCATGTCGGTGTTGTTGATTTTTGTGATGTTGAAACTTGAAATGCCTTTGCGCACGAGGTTGTCCGAAATGCGTTCTATCTGGTTGAAATCGGAAACCACTGCGGAAATCCTTTTTGCCATAAGGAAATTTTGAGATACTCCGCGATTGATGTAATTACCCATGTCGGCCACTACAATCAATGAGTCGGGCACACCCGCCTTGGCTAGGGTGGCACGCACATCCTTCTCGATTTCCGCGATTTTTACGATAGTGCTGTCGCCGAACACTTTTTGTTTGTAATATTCCTCCATGCCGATTTCGATTGTGATTCGGTTAGGCACGATATTGATGGTTGCCGATCCGGTCACTTCAATCTGTGCTTTGGCTGAAAAAGAGACAAACAGAACTGTCAAAGCGATTAGCGCCATCGCCCTATAAGGCTTTTCACAAACCGGAAGCCGACGCAATGCGTCTCCCTTCAATCGATTAATTTTAATTGTTTTCATAATCAAGTATGTAAAATTTATTTTTGTCTGTGGTGATTGCAATCATAGCTATATTCCAAGAATCATCGGCCCCGAAGATAGGGCCATGCCTCTGGCATTGTAATTCCCTTGGGATGTCAAAGAGGTTGGCAATCAGATTCCCGATTAGTCGTTATAATTTATTCTGAATTTTTTGAGAATAAATTTGAAGTTGTCTTGAGCGGTAAGGCATGTGTCCATAAGATAACCTTTGATTCCGGGCCAATTTCGTAGGCCCTTATAGTAAAACATTTTAAGGTCATCCGTTATTATGAAAGGGACGTGCCCGTTTCGTAAACATTCACGGAACATAATTAATCTGCCTACGCGTCCATTGCCGTCTTGAAACGGGTGTATCGATTCAAACCGCTGATGAAAATCTATTATGTCTTCTAAGGAAATACATTTCTTTGCATTGTATTCTTTCAATAGAGTCTTCAGCTCTTTATGGACATTTTCCGGGGCAGTTGTATCCATCCCGCCGACTTCATTAGGAAGTTTCTTATAGTCTCCCACTGCGAACCATTCCTTTCGTTCATCAGAGGTGCCTGATTTCAGAATATAATGCAGACGCTTTATGAATGCTTCCGTAAGTTTGCCGTCTGTTTCTTCAATGATGTAATCAATGGCGCGGAAGTGGTTCGTTGTTTCTATAATGTCGTCCACATTCACTGCTGCGTCGGTAATTCCAATGGTATTGGTTTCGAATATATAGCGTGTCTGATCATGTGTCAGGCGACTCCCTTCAATATGATTGGAGTTATAAGTGAGGTCAATTTGTAGGCGATGGTAGATGCTTCCTTTTGTTTTTCCGGCTTTTTGTTCCTTCAATGCTGAAAGCAACGGAGATTGCTTTGATTCCTTCTTGTGTTTCGTTGGTTCTGCATCATACGGAATGTTCCAGGTCTTTCCAATGAGATAAGCACCTTCGAATTTGCCTTGTGCGCAGTAATTTCGGACTGTTCGCTCCGAAACATTATGTTTTTTCGCCCATTCTTTGACGGATATATACTCCATTATCGGCAAGGTTTTTGTTAATAATATAGCGCAAAAATAACGAAACTTGCCGATATCGGCAAGTTTCGCGTGCATTTCCTTACTGTTATATGTTATTGTATGCTATTGGAGGAGGCGGAGGGTGACGGTGGAATTGAGTCCGGAGGGGACTGTCGCCCAGTCGGAGTAGCCGGTCTTCTTGTAGTTGATGTCAACGATGTTTATCTCCTTGAACTTACGCCAGGGGATGTTGCGGCGATCCATCGCCGCTATGCGGTTGGCGGGGAGGTTGGTCACCTCTATGCGGATTTTATTTTCTCCGGCTTTCATATACTTGTCGAAGTCTATGGTGAAAGGCGCTGCCCATACCGTGCCGATGTAATGATCGTTGACATACACTTTTGCACTCTCGCGAAGGTCGCCGAGGTCGAGTTGCCATTTCCCTTTGGCTTCGGCTTTCGGGATATTGACGCGGGTGGTGTAGATGCCGGTCCCGGCAAGTTCATTGAGTGCCGAATCTCCGAGCTCCGTCCATGGCTTCAGGGTTTTCAGACGGAATTTCTTGGAAACCTCGGGATATGATTCTGTAAACTCCAATGACCAGGGATTGTTTTTCAAATCATATTCTTTAGCTACCTGCAGTTTCGGTCGTGTGGCGATTCCGGTTTTCTTGTCGGAGTATGTGCGAAGGATGCGTGATTCCCCCGAACGCAACGCCACATCCATCTTACCGTCGGAAACGGATGCTCCGAAAATATCGCCGTCCATAGGATCGAACCATACGGCATCGGTGAATCCGTTTGCCAAAGGCACGGAGGCTTCCACATCTTTCGGAGTAAGGTTTGCCATGAAATAGATGTAGCCGTCTTCAGTGGCCCTCCTTATTGTGCGCAGGCTGTATTCAGTGCGCAGTTGTTCGGGCTTGGCTGCCGATGCCATCTTTGCACTGTCGATGCCATAAATTATTTTCGCTCCTGATGCCGACAAAGAATCGAGGTGGGCTTTCAGTGTAGGTTTCAGCTTGCCGCTCCCCGGGATAACCAACGCTTTGTAAGGGGTGCCGGCGGCGGTCACAAGTTTGCCGTCTTTGTATTCCGTGGTCATCAGATATTTGTCGCTTATATAATCGCAGTCATAACCGAGGCTGTCGATTTCCATCACGCTTTTGATGAAATCGGGCGCGAGTTTACCCATGCTATGTATGCTGAATCCCATGAGCAATCCCTTGTCTTTGGGAGCGAGGCGCCTTCTCCACATATCTCCCACTGGCAGATACACGAGGAAATCATTGTCGGGTCGTCCTTCCTGGAGCATGCTCTGGCATCTTGTGACGTAGTCCATCATGGCGGGAGCGTCGCGCCAGATAGTGTTGGTGGGACTCATATCGATAGATGCATAGAACTTCCATCCGGGCCACGGGTCGGAAAAGGGAGAATAGGTTGTGCCGTGGAAAAAGATGTGGTTTACGCCGCATGTCAGCATGAGGTCGAGGTCGGGTTTCATCTGCGAAAGCGACGTGCGGAAATGTTCGGTAAGCCACGTGAACGTCTCGCTTGAGGTCAACGGTTTGCCGGTGATATGTGCCGCCGAAGAGGCATATTTCAACATTGAAACGTCGCTGTCGTTCTTGCGGTTGAATCCCTTGTCGGTGCGCAATCCTTTTATGCCGAAATCGGAGAGTCCGAACCCCTCTATTTCCGGAACATCAACGGCCGCATACACGTCGATGAGGTTGGCAGGAGACCCATGTGCCTGGTTGCGAACTTCGGTGCCTCTCCGGTGTGCCCAATCCGCCCATTGCTGAGTGAAATTTTCGAGGAGGAGTTCTCCGAGTGTTTCGCGATAGTCGGCAAGCACCTCGTTGCCGTCGTCAACGAGCCCTAAAAGTTCCGGCAACTTCTCTTTCAAATCGTAGCCGCGTCTTTTCTCAAATTCCTGAAAGAGGGTAGGGGTCCAGTTGGCGCCAAACACCTCGTAGCTGTCGTTGAAAAAATTATGTGGATAACTGATGCCGTTCTCCCTGAAAGCTTTGTCGAACTTGGAGAGATAGGACGCCACTGCATTGCGGTCGAAATGGTCGAGCACATACCCTTCACCACCAGGCGCTGCCCGCTTTACGGTCTGCAACGTGCGGCTAAGGTATGCCCGAATTACCTCCTCTTTGTTCCCTTCCAAATGTCGGCGCGATTCGGCTATAAGCTTGGCCATGGGCTTTTCCTTATCGGGTAAGGGTTTCACCGGAGTCAATCCCCGTTCCACGGTGTCGATGAGGAAAATGGCTTTGCAGGCGGCATCGTCGAGCGTCACTTCCGGGCCCCCGAAAGGCCATCCCGTGCCTTGGTTCATATCCACGAGAATGCCGTTTGCCCCGGCTTCCGTTTCCACGAGCGAGAGCATTTTCATCCACTCGGGGGAAAGATATTTTATCTCGTTTCTATCGTTGCCTTTTACGCCATATATCGGTGTTATTTCCACGGAGCCCATTCCGGCACGTGCATATTCCTCTATAGAACGTTTGAGATTTATGGAATCGACTGCCGATCCGAGCCACCACCATCGGGTGCCGGGACGCATTTCAGGAGTGGCTTGAGGCCATGATTGTGCATTGGCACAGAATAAGGCAGCCGCTGCCAGAAAAGATAAAAATATCTTTCTCATGATATGGATAGGTAGAAATTGGATGGATACGTATTCCTGTATGTAGGGACATGCCTTTGGCATGTTTGAAGGGATGTGGCAGAAATGCGTATTGGATTATTTCTTCAGTTCAAATTTTTTGCCGTCGGCGGTTATGTTGCTGAAATCGAATCCGGAGGTGATATAGTCCGGGGAGTCGGCATTCTTGTAGAACCCTTTGGTGGTAACCACATCTACGTTTCTTACAGTGACGTTGTCAACCCTTGATATCGGCATATCGTCGCGGTCGAGTTTGTTGTAAAATTGCGTCCACGCGCTCACTTCTATACCGTTGCGCACGTCTCCTTTGACGTTCTCCACGAGCACGTTGCGGTAATGCTGCGGGGTGTCGGGGCGCATTTTGAAGAGGACGATATGGAATGTGTCTTTAAACTTACAGTCGCGGAGGATTACGTTCTCGCAGTCCCAAGCCTCGCTTCCGAACGTGATGCCGGAGTTGCACTTGCCGAACGAGCAATTTTCAACAAGCACCCGGGCATTCCCCCCGTTGTTGGGGTCTTTCTCCACGTATGTGCCTTTACCCCCTTTGAGGCAGACGGCATCGTCGTTGACGTTCATATAGCATCCGCTTATCAGCACGTCGGAACATACGTCAAGGTCGAGGGCATCGGTGCTCGGCCCCTTTGGGTAACCGTCGGTCTTTGCCCAGATATAGTCGTTAAGATACTTTACGTTGTTGCAGCGATAGAGGTGGTTTGTCCAGAATCCGGAATTGACGAGACGGACGTTGCTTACCTCCACGTTGTTGCTGTTGCTGATATAGACCAGACGCGGACGAAGTGCCTCCAGGTTGGTGCATTGAGGGTTCACCTTCCGACGCAGCCAGAATTCGTCCCAGAATCTCCAGCCGTTGCCGTCGATGGTGCCGGGGCCCGTAATTGTGAAACCGTCAACTCCGTCGGCATTGACGAGGGCCGCGAAATAGTCGATGGTCTGGCCTTCAAGACGGGTCTTGACTATCTTATAGTTGGTGATGGCATCGCTCCCTTTGAGCCTTCCGCCGTCTGCAATATTGAGATGTGTGCCGGGCTTGAAGAACAAGGAGCCGCTCAGATACACGCCTTCAGGAATCGTGATTACGCCACCTCCGTTTTCGGCTGCAAGGTCGATCACTTTTTGTATGGCTTCCGTTTGTATGAGCGTGGAATCCCCCTTTACCACGCCGTAATCCGTCACTACATACCGCTTGCCAAGTTTGTCGGGGTTCACGGGTGTGGTCTGTGAAAACCAGTTGTCGATTTTCGTGCCGTCGGGCCAAACGCTTTGCGCCTGGGACGTTAGCGACATAGCAAAGATGGAAATAGATAAAAAAAGTTTTTTCATGATGTGTTGAATAGGATTGGATACGTTTATTAGGATTAGAGGGTTACGCCCGTTTTGAATATCGCGATTTCTTTCGCACCGGCGGTTTCATGACGGGCCGGTGTGCCGTCGGCTGTTGCAATCACTTTTTCGACGAGCCGATGCAATGCGGAATCCGCGGATTCTTCTTCGACAATGGTTCCGGCATTGAAATCTATCCAGTTTTGTTTCTTTCTGAGAAGCGGGGTATTGGTAGAAATCTTGAGGGTCGGAACGAACGTGCCGAACGGAGTGCCTCGCCCGGTGGTGAAAAGCACCATCTGGCAGCCCGACAATGCGAGAGCGGTGGCTGCCACCAAATCATTTCCGGGAGCCTGCAGAAGATTGAGACCCTGTTTCTTCAGTGTGTCGCCATATTTCAGAACATCAACCACCGGCATAGAACCTCCCTTCTGCACGCATCCCAAGGATTTCTCCTCAAGCGTGGTTATGCCCCCCTCTTTGTTGCCGGGGGAGGGGTTTTCATATATCGGTTGTCCGTAGGAACGGAAATAGTCTTTGAAATCGTTGATAAGGGCCACCGTGTCGTTGAAGATTTCCTTGTCGGCGGCACGGTTCATCAGAATTGTCTCCGCGCCGAACATTTCCGGCACTTCCGTGAGCACCGTCGTTCCCCCGTGTTCTACAAGCCAGTCGGAGAAGAGCCCTACGAGAGGATTCGCTGTGATGCCCGACATTCCGTCGGAACCTCCGCATTTCATACCGACTTTCAGCTTGGAAAGGGGTAGGGGTGTGCGGCGGTCGTTTCTCATCTTTTCAATGAGTTTCGCGCACAGCCTTACGCCCTCTTCAACTTCATCTTCCACTTCCTGGGCGATTAGAAAACGCACCCTGTCGGCATCATATTCCCCCATGGCCTCGCGGAGGGCTGAAAGCTGGTTGTTCTCACACCCGAGTCCGAGCACGAGTACACCTCCGGCATTGGGATGTTTTGCCAGGGCCGCCAAAGCGGTGCGGGTGTTGGCATGGTCTTGTCCGAGTTGGGAGCAACCGTAGTTGTGGGTGAAAGCACGGATATCGTCGATTCCTGTGATGTCGTATTCCTCCTTCAGCCGCCGTATAATTGCATTCGCCTGGCCGTTGATGCATCCCACAGTGGGGACAATCCAGAGTTCGTTGCGTATGCCCATATCGCCGTTTTTGCGGAGATACCCGTTTACGGTAATCTCCTCGTCCGAGAGGTTGATAACGGGAGCTACAGGATTGTAGGTATATTCAAGGTCGTCGTTAAGTCCGGTCCTGAGGTTGTGCGAATGAATCCATTCCCCTTCCTCTATATCGGAGGTGGCTACACCGATGGGATAACCGTATTTTATTACATTTTCCCCTTTGGCAATGCGGCGGAGCGCAAATTTATGACCCCTTGTTATGTCTGATTTCAGAGTAACCGTCACGTCGCCGACGGCAACGGTTTCCCCTTGGGGAAGACCGTTTTCGTCGAGAGCTACTGCTACGTTGTCGTTCGGATTTATGCGGATATATCGTTTCATAATTTTAAATAGCTGCTTAATTAGCGGCAAGGAAATCCTTCAGAGCGTTCCTGATGTCGCCTTTTCTTATGGTTCTCACATACTTTGCCGCTTCTTCAGCAAATCCCGGCACTATTTCATCGAAGTCCTGTAGGAAGATTCCGCTTTCGCTCACGATGCGTTTCACCGACGTTTCGATATCGTCGTCATTCCAATTTTTGCGGATGTATTCCAAATGCTCCGGATTGTCTTGCGGCATGAATCCTGATCCGGGGGCATACAGCGAGACTAATGCAGCGAATGTGAAAATTTCGTAATTTGCGAGTTTCCCCTTTTTCTGCCAACAATCTTTGACGGTGTCGAAATTCCGCGCCTCCCATTTGGAAAGGGAATTGAGGGAAATCGATTTGAGCATGTGCCTGATATAGGGATTGTAGAAGCGTTCGAGGATTCCTGCGGCAAACGATTCAAGTTCTTTCCTGTCGCCCTCGATCATCGGAAGCACCTCTTTCTCCACCATATTATTGATGAAAAGGTTTATATCCTCGTCGTTAAAGGCATCCATCACCGTTTCGCATCCGGCAAGAAGCGCCATCGCCACCATTCCCGTGTGCGACCCGTTGAGAATTCTCACCTTTTTATCCCTGAATTCCTTGATTGAGGGCATGAAGAGTACGTGTAGTCCGGCTTTGTCGAGCGGAAGTTCCTCATGAAGTTTTTCCGCGCCGTCGCCTCCGATGGCCCAAAGATGGTAAAGTTCCCCTTTCACTACTGCATCGTCATCATAACCGAGTTCCTGTTTGGTCTCCTCGATGTTGTCGGGCGCGCCTGACACGATTCTGTCAACGAGGGTATCCACGAATATGTTGGCCGATTTTATCCATGAAATGAAGTCTTCACCGAGTTTGGCTTCTTCGGCATGGCGGATTACGTATTCCTTCAGCTTCGTTCCGTTGTCTTCTATCAGTTCGCAACAGATGAAATACAAACCTTTCGTGGCGTCTCCGTTGAAGTGCTTGAAGCGCCGCCATAGAAGGTTTGTCACTTTCCCCGGGAAAGTGGCTGGTATAGGCGACGTAATGTCGTCAGTTTCGTAGCGGATCCCGGCTTCAGTTGTGTTGGAAACCACGAAACGGAGTTCCGGCGACAGAATAACCGATTCGAAAGCGTCCTGTTCGTCGGGAGTGAAAGCTTTTTCCACCACAGTCACGAGTCTGTTCTCTTTTTTCGGTTTGCCGTTTTCGATGCCTTCCAGACATACATTATAAATGCAGTCTTGCTTCTTGAGGACATCGATTATACGGCTGTTGCCTTGACGGGGTTTCATTATTGCCACACCGAGGTCGGTGACGCCTTTTTCATTGGTGATGTCGAGCTGCCAGTCAACGAAAGCCCTCAGAAAATTGCCCTCTCCGAACTGGAGGACACGCACGGGGCGTGTCCTCTTTTGTATTGTTGATTTATTAATTGGTTTCATTATCTGGTCGATTATTTCATTTTCTGTTTGTCGGGTTCGATAATCTTATATCTTGGCACGAGAATCTTCATGACGCACCATCCTGCCATGTAGGCGATTCCGCAATAGCAGAACACGATGAAATATCCGGCGGGTTTCCCAGAGAATCCGAGGAACGACATATTGGTGATTGCCGCATAATCGAAAAGCATACCTGCGAAGAGATTTACCAAGAACGAACCGAGACCGCTGGCGAGTCCGCCGATGCCGACGATGGTGGCGATAGTGCTTTTGGGGAACATGTCGCCCACCACCGAATAGATGTTGGCCGACCATGACTGGTGTGCCGCCCCGGCAAGGCCGATAAGGATTACGGGCCACCAATATGAAATGGCTCCAAGAGGCTGGGCTCCCAGGGTGAGAAGCGGGAACAAAGCAAAAATAAACATTGCCCTCATGCGTGCGGCGTAGGGGTTAAGCCCGGTCTTGTTCATGATAATTGTCGGAAGCTTGCCTCCGTAGATTGAAAGGAGGGTGAGCAGATAGAGCACAAAGATAAGCATCTGTGCCGTGCCTGACGAAGAGGGAAGGTTATATACGTCGGAAATGTAGGCCGGAGTCCAGAACAGGAAGAACCACCAGACTCCGTCGGTGAGGAAACGGCCGAAAAATATAGCCCAAGTCTGGCGATATTTGAAGCATTTGAGGAAAGGTATTTCGTTTTTCCTTGAATCCTCGATTTCCGCTTTCTCGGCAGGAGTTTCGTCTTTTGTAAGGTTGTCTTGCTCTATATAGGCAAGCTCTGCCTTGTTGACGTGGACGTTCTTTTCCGGTTTATGGTAAAGCCACATCCAGAAGCCCATCCATACGAATCCGAGTCCGCCGATGATGAGGAATGCCATTTCCCATCCGTTGCCTATGCCGATTCTTTGGAAATAGGCTGCAAGCGAAGGTATGCTGACCGGTGCGAGGAGTGCGCCGACAGTCGCGCCGGCATTGAAGATGGAGGTGGCGTAGGCGCGGTCTTTCTTCGGGAAATATTCAGCTGTCACCTTGATGGCGGCGGGGAAGTTGCCCGATTCGCCGATGCCGAGAATAACTCTGGCGGCGATGAAGTAATACACCGATGTTATGGCGATTGTCGAAGCCAAGGCACCGGTGGCGCCTACAAGTTCTGCAGCGTCATGAAGTCCGAGCGTGTGTTCCGTGGCCCATCCGCAGAGCGCATGGAGGCAGGCTCCTGCCGACCATACGAATATGGTCCACAAATAACCCTTTTTCGACCCCATCCAGTCGATAAACCTGCCGGCGAAAAGGTTCGCCAAGGCATATATCATCGAAAAGATGGAAGTGATCCAACCGTAATCGGTGTCGGTCCAGTGGAATTCGGGGGCTATGAAGTCTTTCCAGGTGAGCGAAAGCACCTGGCGGTCCATATAATTTACGGTGGTGGCGAAGAAGAGGAGACCGCAGATCACCCATCTGAATGAAGTCATCTTTGCCGCCTGCCCGTTGTTGTTTAATGCAGACATTTGGTTTTTCAAGTTTTTAAGGTTAGAATTTGAAATATTCCTTGGCGTTGCCGTATGAGATTTTGCTGATATATTCCCGGCCGATGAAGTCGATTTCCGATGCCGGAAGAAGACCGTTTTCAATATCGTTGCCTACGAGGTTGCAAAGTGTGCGGCGGAAATACTCGTGGCGCGGATAGCTCAGGAACGAGCGAGAATCGGTCAGCATTCCTACAAACCGGCTCAGGAGACCGAGGTTGGAGAGTGCCGTCATCTGTTTCTCCATGCCGTCTTTCTGGTCGAGGAACCACCATCCCGAACCGAACTGTATTTTGCCGGCTCCGTAACGTCCGTCCTGGAAATTGCCGAGCATGGTTGCCACGAGTTCATTGTCGCGGGGATTCAGGTTGTAGATTATGGTTTTGCCGAGTTTGTCGCGGGTGGCGAGCATGTCGAAGAATTTTGCCATCTTCTTCGCCACGGTGAAATCTCCTATTGAGTCATAGCCGGTGTCCGGACCGAGCTGGCGGAACATGCGGGTGTTGTTGTTGCGGATGGCTCCGTAGTGGAATTGTTGGGTCCAATCCGCGTCATGGTCCATTATCGCGAATTCCACGAGCATGGCGGTTTTGAATTTAGCGGTTTCTTCTTTTGTAAGTTCTGTGCCGCCATAAACTTTATCGAATATTGCTTCTATTTCTGCCGGAGTGTAGTCTTCAGCATAGAATTCCTCGATTCCGTGGTCAGACAGACGGCATCCTACGGACGCGAAGAAGTCATGACGCACCTTCAAGGCGTCGATAACGTCGGCAAACTTTTTTATCGCAACGCCCGATACTTCGGAAAGACGGTCGATATATGCCTTGAACGCTTTGGGGTCTTCGGTTGCCATGGCTTTGTCAGGACGCCATGTGGGAAGCATCTTTACCTTGAAACCGTCGTTTTTCACCTTTATATGATGTTCGAGGGAATCGACGGGGTCGTCGGTGGTGCAGACCGTTTCCACGTTGTAGTGGAGCATCAATCCGCGTGCCGTGCGGTCGGGTTTCTGGAGCATTGCGGAGCAATGCTCGTATATCTCTTTCGCCGATGCCGGATTCAGTAGTTTGTCAACGCCAAACGCAGTCTTGAGTTCGAGGTGCGTCCAATGGTAGAGCGGGTTGCGCATGCAGTAAGGCACTGTCTCCGCCCATTTCTCAAATTTCTCCCAGTCGGTGGTGTCTTTGCCGGTGATGAAACGTTCGTCAACACCGTTCGTGCGCATGGCGCGCCATTTGTAATGGTCGCCTTCCAACCATATTTTGGAAAGGTTCTCGAATTTATGGTCGGATGCCACATATTCCGGAATAAGGTGGCAATGATAGTCGATGATGGGTTGGTTTTCCGCATACTCATGGTATAAGCGTTGCGCGGTCTCGGTCTGGAGGAGGAAGTTTTCGTCGTTAAAGGGTTTCATGATAATTTTGATTGTATTTTTGGAGAGGAAAACAGATGAAAAAATTTATGGGGAGAGAATATATGCACAAAGGTAAAAAATAATTTTATTACAACACAATGGTTGACGAAATAAGATTGTCTTATGACATAAAAAAATGGAGGATGAAAGAAAACCTATGACGTGGAAATAAGACCGTAAAAAATTTTTTGTAAATTTTTTCAAAAAATATTTTTTCATTGAATAAAAATAGTTAATTTAGCGGCACGGAAGAAGTATCCTACAAAGTGACATCAGGATCCCGGAAGTATTTAATCTAAAATTCAAGTCGCCATGAAAATCGGTATTCCAAAAGAAATAAAGAACAATGAGAACCGAGTAGGCGCCACTCCTGCGGGAGTAAAGGAGCTCGTTAACCACGGACACACAGTGTATGTGCAGCACACAGCCGGCGAGGGGAGCGGTTTCCCCGATAATGAATATGTTGCAGCCGGAGCCCAAATCCTTACGACCATAGAAGACGTTTATTCCTCTTCTGAGATGATTATTAAGGTGAAAGAGCCTATCGAACCTGAGTATCCGCTTATTAAGAAAAACCAAGTTGTATTTACTTATTTCCATTTTGCATGCGACCTTGAGCTGACGGAAGCCATGCTGAAAAGCGGGGCCGTCTGCATAGCATACGAAACTGTGACCGACCGATTCGGGACTTTGCCCTTGCTCATACCGATGAGTGAAGTGGCAGGTAGGATGTCGGTACAGGAAGGTGCCCGTTTCCTCGAAAAACCGCAAGGAGGAAGAGGTGTGCTTCTCGGAGGCGTTCCCGGTGTGAAACCCGCCAAGGTGCTTGTGCTCGGTGCCGGTGTTGTGGGCAGAAACGCAGCGCTCATGGCCGCCGGTCTCGGTGCGGAAGTGACATTGTGCGATATCTCCCTCCCGGTGTTGCGCCATTGTTCCGAGACGATGCCTAAAAACGTGAAAACCCTTTTCAGTTCGCGCCATAATATAGAGGAGGAACTTCCCGCCACCGACCTTGTGATTGGTTCGGTGCTGATTCCGGGTGCCAAGGCTCCTCACCTTGTCACGGCAGATATGCTTAAACTTCTGAAGAAAGGTTCGGTGATGGTGGATGTCGCCATTGACCAGGGAGGATGTTTTGAGACGTCGCATGCCACTACCCATAGCGACCCCGTATATGAGGTTGACGGTGTAATCCATTATTGTGTGGCAAATATTCCAGGCGCCGTTCCTTTCACATCAACCATGGCATTGACAAACGCCACCCTTCCATACGCCCTGCGTCTTGCCGACCTCGGCTGGGAAGAGGCATGCCGCAGAGACAAAGGTCTTGCGGAGGGTGTGAATGTGGTTGACGGCAAAATTGTATATAAGGCGGTGGCGGAGGCGTTCGGACTCCCGTACGAACCGCTCAAACTTTAAAACTTGTGGCTTTAATGATTGATTAAAGAATAAAATACTTTTACAAGATATATACCTACATCATGAATTATTCAAGCGCCGGTGTCTGCGAAAGACCCCGGCGCGTTTTTGATATATCTATTCGGAAACAATATGCCGCTATTTTTCGATGCATAGTGTCACAGGACCCAATAGACCTGAAGGAAGAAGGGGAGAATCTTTTTTGAAGAATTTGAAACATCCCACGGTTTTTCGGTTGGTCGATGGTCTCGGAGTTCCGTTTATAAGCCATTCCGGTTGTGATAAAAGATAGCGTCCTATCTCGGCAGGAGGATTGGCGTAAGTATATATTTCCGGTTCGCTCCATTCGAGGTCGTCGGGATATTGTTCGTCGCCTATCATTCGGTTGGGCCAAAGATTGGTGACTTCCACTGACAATGTGTTTTTGCCTTTCTTCACCAACGGAGTGATATCACACGTGTAGGGTGCTTTCCATAATAGCTCTGCTTGAATTCCGTTGATTCGGACATTTGCCATATTCTCTACTTCCCCGAGATTGAGTATTATTTTTTCTCCTGGCTTTGGCATATTTTTCTTATCAATATGAAATGCAATGGAGTAGGTTGCGGAGCCGGAGAAATATTTAATATCACTTGTTTGTGAATCCGGCCATGAAAAAAGAGTGTCGGTGGATATTGCAGCGATGTCAGGAAATTCGATGTCCCATTTCCCATTGACCGGGATGGTTTTTACCGTTTCACGTTTTGTGATAAAAGGTTTGGTGCGTTCTCCGGGACGAATGACAATGAAGCGTGAGCCGAATGGTTCTATTTCGATATGGAAAACGGAATCCTCCGGAAGGGCATACATTTCGGAAGAATAAGGATTCCACAGTTCCGCATTACGCCCGAGGGCCGGGAAAGTAAAAGTTCCTTCGGTGATTGAATCGGAAGGATTGCAAACAAAAACGATATCCGTATTGGAAACGGAATCCACCCGGTGATATGTCTTTAGACCGGATAGGGGAGGAAGTTGGTTGCGGGCCGGCAGTCCTTGTTGAAGAAGTGCCTGGCAGCGTGACATGTAGTCGAAAAGCTTTTTCGCACCTCCGGCTTTCCACCATGTCTGACCAGGTACGAAATGCGTACCCCATTTCCCGAACGACATTCCCGGTTTTGCATCGGGCCATGGATTGGCGGCACCGGCGTGGAGCATCATACGGTTTACCCCTGTGCAAAAAGCTTTGTCGCACACTGGCTTGAGTGTGGCAGGTGAATCTTGCCACGCCTTTACGGGCCAGCATGTGAATGCTTCCGCTATTAGAAGAGGTTTCCGGAGGTTACGCATGGCAGATTCATGTCGCCCCATGTCGCGCCATCCCCAATTGGGATATTGCCAGAATTCCGTGGCTATGTCGGCATCCGGCGAGGCTGCAACTATCTTGTAGAAGTCGAGGATGTCAAACGGATGTCTGCCGCCGGTGCCGTAAGGTTCGATCATCATCTTTACACCGGCCTGTTTGGCGAGTTGATTGAGATAACCGTAATAGTTCTCGGCCACGCATTGTTTCACGGTTTCTTCCCAATCTTTCCGAAAGCGTTTGGTGTCTTCAGTCGATTCTATTGATTTCATTCTCCCTGCCATATACGGAAGGAAGGGAGTAAGGTCATAGCCCATCCTTTTTCTGAATTCCTGAGGAAGGGCAGGGCTCCATGTCTGTCCGCCGGCCTCGTAGCTGTCTATTTCGAAATGTGTGAAAGTATTTCCGGCGTAGTTTCCGGCCACCTCAAGCACCATGGTCGGATACCCTTCCCAAAAATGGCGCACCGCCTCCCGGCTAAGTTTGTCGCATTCGAGTCCGCGTCCGGATTCGGGAGCTTGCGCCTCATTGGTTTTGCCGTTGGTGGTCTGGCCTATGCGCATTATCTTTACCGATTGTCCTAATTCTATATTATCGGGAAGATGGAGCATACCGGTTGCAGGATTGAAATGGTCCGTAAGATTTATGATTTCTTCATGTTTGCAGACGGAGTCTTCCGGCACTGCAAGAACTGCTACATCTTCATAATAATTCCACTTGGCATCTATTTCAGGAAGGGGCAGCGACATGGATTTTGACTTCATGTCGATTCTCGATTCCGAATAGACGAGTTGCTGCATGGAATATTTTGGTTCAACGGATGGATAGGCACTCGACGACCAACCGGGGCAATTATGGGTGCCGAATGTAAGTTCAAGTCGGGCGCATTCATCAAGAGTCCATCTCAGGAGCCCTTTCCAGTTGTCGCTTCCGATGGCGTTGTCGGGATTGCCGATACGCATCTGTCCGGGACCACCGATTTGAAAATTGTGCACTCCGGCAATCCCAGCTTCCTTAAAGGCTTCGAGATCGCGTGTGATTCCCTCCTTTGTGACGAGTCCGTCCATCCATTGCCATATCAGCAACGGACGATGTTTCTTTTCAGGCGAAAGGAAAACTTCTTCCAGAGAAGGCTTTGGTTGCGCAAATGCGCTTCCGACCGACATTATAGCCGACGGCATTACTAATAATAAAATTCGTTTTTTCCAATTCATCATATCAGTGTAACGGAAATTAATTCTTCACCACTTTTTTTATAATTAGCTTCTCGGGGGAAATATACAGGCATATTCTCTTGCAAAGGAAGGATGTATAGTTCCATTTGTCTGCATCCTTTAGGTATCCTCCAAAGGCCGTACTGCATTGTCCTTCCATTATAGAAATTGTCTTCCACGAGTTTCCCGTTGATATAAAGGCGTGCCACATCTCCCCTGTAATTTATATCTATAAGGAGCTTGTCGCGGTTTTCGGGAATTTCTATGCGATATATGGCTGCATTTTCGAAGTCGGAATCATACGGTTGCTCCGCTACATTTTGCGCTCCCGTCTTTATTATGTGGGGATGTGCGCTTTCTTTTATTTTTGTAAATTTTACAGGGATAGGATTTTGTATGACATTTTTTTCATTCAAAAAGAGACGCCCGGCTGTTTCTGAGTCGATAAGATATATATTGCCATACACAGGTCTGGTTACTCCGAGAGGTTTTAGATTCCTGAGAATTTTTCCGTTGACGTTGATTTCAGTCGGTATCCCTTTTATTTGTTCGAGATAAATTTTGCCGTCGCGGTGTGCTATAAGTTGGGCGGTGGCATAGCGTATCCCGTCAATGTTCACCGGAAAAATACATGTGGTGCCGCTTGGAACGGTGATAGGCTTCGAAGGGAATGATACCGAGCCGATATTAAATCTCACTCCTTTTTTAGGTGACAGCTTACAAAGACGTTCGTAATTGTTTACAAAAACGAATCCGCTGTCGCCTTGGCATCTATATGACCATCGTAGAGAATTGTCGTCACCTTGAAGACGTTCCTGTGATTCCGGAAAACACGGCTCCATCGGGGCGAGGGTTTCTCCATAATCTTCCATGAAGAGATGCACTTTCCGCAACAGGTAGTAATGCGGATTGAGCTGACCGAATTCTCCTATCGGTGCCTGAAAGTCGTATGTTTTCACAGGCAGGTCATTGTAGTTTATGCCAGGGTTGCGTTGTGTTTCATTGAGTGAATTGAGATATCCGTCGGGATTTGTCCCGCCGTGATACATATAATATCCCAAAAGATTGCTCCCGCTTCCAAGTTTCACGATAGCCATTGAATAAGCGTCTTCCGGATAAATATACGGGCGCCTATGGTAAGAGCACATCATACCCCCTCCCAACTCACAGGTGAAATAAGGATAAGCTTTCGCATCTTCAGCATCTTTCCCGGATTGGTTTGTAAGCTGTTCGCTCGCAATGGCAGTAGGTGTGCGGAAATTTTTGAAGTTAAACGCCTTATAATATTCACCGGTGCCTTCGTCTAATGAACGGTCCCAAAATCCATCGGCATAATCTCCATACATAGGAATCATTTCTCCATAGGGTATTGGGGTCTGGAGTTCGGGCCATCCGGTACGTGTGTAAAAGGGCAAATCGAAGCCGATTTGTAATGCCATTTCCTTCAACTTCAAAATATAGGAGCCTTTTCCTCCGTATTCGTTGTCAAACTGCGCTGCCATCACCGGACCTCCGTCTTTCCACAGCAAACCTTGCACTTGTGAGAAAATCTGTCGGTAAAGACGTGCAGTATATTGAAGAAATGTATCATTTTCTTCCCTTATTTTGCATCTTTTTTTATACATCCAGTCAGGTATTCCTCCATTGCGTGCTTCACCATGGCAGAATGGCCCGATACGAAGCAATACGGGGAGGTTTTCCTCTTTGCATATTTTTAGAAAATCCCGAAGATTGCGTTGACCGCTCCAATCGAATATTCCTTCTTTCTCTTCTATATGGTTCCAAAAGACATATACTGCTAGAATCGAGACACCTCCTTCTTTAATCTTCTTCACTTCCCCTTTCCATTCCTCTTTGGGGATACGCGAATAGTGTACTTCTCCCATTACCGGCATAACACGGTGATTATCGATTATAAGACTTTTCGAGTCCCATTTAATTTCCGGAATCCTTTTCATTTCTGCCCGGCATACGTTTACGCTTAAGCAGAACAAAAGGAAGATATATATAAATTTTTTCATAGATGTCAGATATTCAATTATAAACGTTATGATTGAAAATGGTTTTATCTCCTCGGATTAACATGAAATATAGCCGACGAAGTCCTAACCTCGGAGTTTTCCTTCGAGGTTACAGGCATATTAGTTTATAAGATTTTTAAGTGTTGAAACCGGTAGCCCGACTAATTGATTTTGTCGTAGGGTTGCAACATAAAACCATTGTTTGTATCCTTAATCAGGCATACGGTTCTTTTTGCAAATGATTTTATAATTCCCTTTGCCGACTGAATGGAGTTTTGTCGGGTCTCCCTTCTTCCCGTTGACCGTTATCTCCGAGTAGTCAGAATCCGGAATTACGATATTTGCTTTCGTATCTTGTGGAACGGTCACGTCGAGCATGAAAGCTTCATCGGAATCTTTAAAAGATGATTTTATTTTTCCGCTTACCGAAGGAATTTCTATACTGCATTCCGAAATAACAGGGTTCGGCTTCACTTCAAATTCTTTCCATCCGGGGATGATGGGTTTGACTCCACAAACCTGTTCGGCTATCACCGTCAGCATGCCTCCGCTTCAGGCGTGGTTGGTCGATCCTCCCCCATATCCCCCTTCTTTCCAGCCTTCATAAAGGGTGGAATGGATTGTGTCGGTCACCATTTCGCCAAAACGCTTCTTGAATCGTTGAAGGGCATATTTCCCATGTCCCGTTTTCATCAATGCCTCCAAGACGTATTTTTCCATATAAGGGCTGGCGTGTTCTTGCGATTTGAACAGCTGAAAAATCGGTTCGTATTTCGATTCGTCAGCCAAACCGGTTATTACAGCCATGGCTTGCACACGGTCGTCGGTAGCACCTTGATAGGAAGGATGGCGATAGGCATATCCGTTCCAACAATTATTGAATGCTTTCTTTATGGAATCCATTTGGCGGGTATAATCAGGAATGTCTTGAACTTTACCCATAAGATTTGCTACATTGATGGCAGACTGAAGGGCAAGGTAATGCCATGAGGCGAGAATCAGTCTCATATCCACGTTCGCTCCCCAGTCGCCCCATGGCCAGCCACCTGACCTTTCCACGGTAAGACCATCGTCGTCGAGTTGCCATATCGACAGATAACGCCGCATCGCCGGATATACATGTTCCATGGTTTCTTTATCCTCGGTGTGTATGTAATAATACCAAAAACCGTATGTGCTGATTGCTGCAAGCATCTGAGCCGGAAGTTCCCTGTCCCAGTTTTGTGCCGGAATCGGGGAAAACAGAACCCCGTCAGGTTTTTGCCAGTCTGTCAGTTCGTTGATGGCCTTTCGCATAAGGGCGTTGGCTTTCGGCGAGAGCTGATAGAAACTTTGCCCCATAAGGATGGTGACGTCGCCCCACCATTGCGCCCTTTCGCGGTCAGGGCAATCGAAATAATTGTCGCGCATGTTCACGTAGAGGGTACGCATCGCTTTTTCCCAGAAACGGTTGATGAATTCGTCGTTGCATAAGAATTTTCCTTCGAAATCGGCATCGTATCCTGTTTCGCGATATCCGATGGCGTTTATTTTGATGCCGGATTCGGATGGATATAACACGTTCAGAAAATCTCCGTTCATCCATCCGAGGGATTCATGGCTTTGCTTTCCGTTCTTTGATATGTATTCCGCACGGACACAATCCTGACTTCCGCCGTGAACATGGTCTGTTTCAATTTTTAAGGGAGTTCCTCCTGCAGGGTCGTAGATTTCGATAAAAGGGGTGAACTGCATGTTGTAGGGCAACCTTAAGGAAACTGTGGTATAACCGTTGCTTTCAGATGACTGCCATCCGGATTCGACAAGCTTGATGCCGTGGTCTTTCCATAAAGGGATGGGACGTTCTATAAGGTTATTCCATGGAGCGTCGCCCCAGCTCCCTTTTTCGATTGAGGGATGTAAGTTGGCGGTATCGGTTAAACGTGCGTCATAAAGGATATTTGATTCCGAAAGCCTGAAATTGGGGACCGGATTTCCGGCGGTTTGATATTCCGGAAGTATCCTGCTTTGCCAAGATGCGTCTGACACGACTCCTATCGAAGGGGCATCGAAGATAATGCCCGCCTGTCCGCTGTCGAGGTGAGAAAAACCGGGTTTCCCGAAATAGCATGACAAGATTTTGAGGTGGTTTTTCCCTTTTTTCAAGAATGGTGTCAGATCCACCACATCGTAGTATGAGTCGGAAGGGTTCGGCCCTCTTTTCAATCCACCTTCGAACACAGCCAATGAATCGTTTACCCAAAGCCAATATTTGGAATCCGCTGCAATTTTTGCATAAACTTTCCCCGCCACTTTTTTTAGGTGGAAATCCTTATGGAAATCCGACCATGAATTGGGTGCATTACATGTTGAATCGTCGGCTGCAATCCATTTGGGAGTCAGCGCCGATGAAACAAGAAATGAAAATAAGAGAGTAAAGATAAGAACGTATCTTTTCATGATTTGGGGAAATTAATGTAAGATTCTAAATTTGTCAGTGTGTGATGATAAAAATGATGAAAGGGAAGCGGGAGGATGCCCGGATTCTGCCGGAATATGAATCCATGCTCCTCCCGCCGTCACCTGTTTTTACATCTTTTTTACCTTATTACGATTATATTACATCATTATTATACCACGTATTACTATTATGTCAATTGGTATATCCGGGATTCTGTTCTACTATACCACCTGCTTCCGTGATGGCTTTCTGGGGAATCGGGAAGAGCACCTGATAATCCTTTGCATCAATTCCGCGTGCTCTGGCACTCGATATGAATTTGCCGAATCTTATCAGGTCGGTCCTTCGTTGACCTTCGCAATAGAGTTCGCGTCCTCTTTCCGCAAGAAGGAATTCTTTGAAAGCTTCTTTTGATTTTGTAGCATTTTCAGGAATTGTGACGTGTGCCCTGTCGGTCACTGTTTTGACAGCATTTACAGCGGCTGCGGTAGGACCTTCCAATTCGTTGACTGCTTCGGCATAGCTGAGCAGAACCTCGGCATATCTTATAATGGGGTGGTCGTTCGTAGTGCCGAATTCGTCGGTCTGTGTGTTCATGAACTTGATTGGAAGAGGACCTTTCATAAGAGGGTCGTTACGGTCGCGCATGGTGCCGTCGGCGAGTTCATATCGGCAAAGGATGCCATGCCGGCGTACATCGGTTTCCGAGAAAGTGTCGTAAAAGTCCCAACGCATGTGATAATTTTGCCAGCCGGACAAAGCGCTTGCCCTGTCGGTGCCCCTCATATACGATTCGCCAAGGTCATTATACCCTATATTAAATTCCGAAGGTAGAACCTCGGTGATATAGTAATTCATTGCCGAACGGTTGGAAAGGGCGGAAAAGATATGTTCTGGAGAACCGTAGCATGAAGCTTCGAACACTTTGAAATAGTCGGGAAGAAGTGAAAATCCCATTCCCATGATTGTTTCGCAGTCTTTCTTAGCGGCTTGCCAGTCTTTCTGATGAAGATGCAGACGCATTGCAATGGCATGGGCTACTGATTTGCTCATACGCCCCCAGTTTTGTTCGTCGCCGTTATATTTTTCGGCGAAAGAGTCGCATCCGATAGCATCGTCAAGATCTTTCTGAATGTATCCTACGTATGTCTCCATATCCGGACGCGGTTGGATTTCATTACTGAAAAGGGAAGACGGATCAAGCTTTACGTTTACGGGCCCGAACCAATCGAGGAGAATCCACATATAGAAAGCTCTAAGGGTTTTTGCTTCTGCAATCCATGCCTCCCTGCTTTCCTGGGTTATAGCCGGGCACTTTGTCTCAAGGTTTTCAATCACATTGGTAATGCGCGATACGTATCTTGCCATGTTATATACGCTGCATAACACTGAACCTGATGGACCGATTGTGAATGATGTGTAGCCTTCGAGGTCATAATAAGAATCCATTTCGTCCGTGCTCCGGAAGGATGCCGAGAGATAGGAATTGGCGTCGGCGTTATAGAGGGCGTTATACCAACTGTCGCCGGCTTCCGAATATCCCCAGTTAACGTCGATGGGGGTATAAAGCGCCGTCATGGCTGCATCCACGTCTTTGTCGTTGTTGAAGAAATTCTCGGGCGTCATATCGGTGAAATTTTTCGTTTCGAGAATGTCTTCACAAGCTCCCAATGCTATGACGAGCAATGAGGCAATTAAATATTTATATAGTTTTTTCATTGTTGATTTAATTTAGAATTCAAGATTGAAACCGAATGAAAGGGAAACCGCCTGGGGGTAGGGGTTGTCAACCGCAAGTTCCGGGTCAAACCCTTTATATTTTGTCCAGGTGGCAAGGTTCTGGGCATCTATGAAGAACCTCGCACCTCTTAAGAAAAATCCCGGATGGAATAATTTTTTCGGCAGGGAATATCCGAGTGTGATATTTTTCAGTTTGATGTAATCTCCCTTCATAAGATAGAAATCGCTTGACCCCGTGGGATTCTGGCTGTCGTAGATGTTCGATGCGATTCCAGGAAGATTGCCTCCTGTCTGGCTGTTCCATACTTCATTGATGGATACGAATGTGTTTCCGGGGGCAGTGCCGCTGCTGCCAAGGGTATGGGCATCGGGGAGTGCACCTCTCCATTTTTGAAAATCGAGTGCGTAATAGAAATAAATGTTGAGGTCGAAGCCCTTATAAGAGAAGGTATTGCCGAAGCCTATATTCCATTTCGGAGTGTATGTGCCGAGTTTTACAACGTCCTTTGAATCGAGGATTCCGTCACCGTTAATATCTACATATTTTACATTGCCGATTTTGGCATCGGGCATATATGAAGGAATTTGATCGGAAGAAGTGATGATGCCATCCGTTTTCCATCCGTAGATAGCGTCAAGTTCATCATTATAACCGATGTAGTCTGCTATTTCTACGGCGGGATTTCTTTTCACCCATGTTGCCTTGAAATAAGACACGTTGAGGTCGCTCATCCAATTGAATTCATGGTTTGTGATGTTGACACTTCTGAGTGAGAGTTCCACGCCTTCGCTTTTCGTTTCACCGATATTGGCAGCTACGGATGCCACCGGGTTGGTGGAAGGAAGTTTTTGGAAGTCGAGAAGATTCTTTACTCCACGATGGTAATATTCAAAGGAGCCTGAAATCCTTTGGTTGAGGAATCCGAAGTCTATACCGGCGTTAAGGGTGTAATCGGTTTCCCATTTAAGATTAGGATTCTCGATTTGATTGAGGATGAACCCGGTATGCATGGAATTGCCGATAAGATGGTTGTATCCACCTTTGTAAAGGGTGAGCGAGTTTGACCCAAGAACGTTTTCGTTGCCTGTGGCACCGTAACCTACTCTTATCTTTAAATCGCTGAGCGGATTCACATCTCTAAGGAAAGATTCTTCCTTGATGCGCCAAGCCGCCGATACCGATGGAAAGACGCCCCATTTATTGTTTTTTGCGAAATAGCTTGATCCGTCCCTACGTAATGTAAAGGCAAGTATATAGCGGTCAAGGAGAGTATAATTGAGACGTAGGAACTGAGAGAGTTTGGTGCGTTCGGTGCGGCTTGAATTTAGAGTCTGTTTGTCTTTGTCGCTTGCCACGCCGATGTTGTTATAACCGAAGGAATCTGTATAGAAATCGTATGCTCCCATTGAATTCCATTGGTTTATGGTTTTATAATAACCTACTCCGAGTACTGCCGACACACGGTGTATGTCGCCGAAGGTGCGATTGAAATTCATGAAAACTTCACCAGAAAGATTCTGGATTTTAGTATATCCTATTGAAGCCAATCCTTTGGTGGCGGTGACGTTTTGGGCACTTGAAGGAAGATAGAAATTTCTGGATGTCGATTGCATGTCATATCCTCCTACTGCGCGGATGTTAAGACCGTCCATAATCTTGAAATCGAGTGATGGGGAGATAAAGACGCGGTCGGTGACAGTCTTGTCTTCTATTTCCGTGAATGAAACAGGGTTGTTGATAATGGTGTTGTAGGAATGGCTATAGTTGCCGTTTTCATCTTTCACCGGCACATCGGGGGCATAAACAAGTGCGTTTGAAATCATGTTGTCGCCGTTCCCTTTGGCTCCTACCGATGTGGAATTTACTTTTATATTGGAATAATTCATCTTGATTGACCCATTCAACCTTGAAGAAAATTCCTGGTCGAGGTTGAGCCTGATGCTGTTGCGGATAAGCCCCGATTGCTGAAGCATACCTCGGTTGTTGTAATAATTATAGGAGAAATAGTATTTCGTTTTGTCCGTTCCACCGTTCACCGAAAGGTTCTGGTCAATAACATAACCGTTTCTCGAGACTTCATCCATCCAGTTGGTGTTAATCACATCCTTGAGTTGTGACTCAGAGAAGATTGGCACGTATCCGGAAAGGTCTGTGGGGTTGTCGCCATAGACTCCCATTCCATTATTATAGAGATAATATTCTTTTGTCCAAAAATTGACAGCCTCTCTGAAACTTTTTCCATCCAGAACTTCCGGATAGTCTTTCTTGATTTGGGCTGTAAATACGCTTCTCCATTCAACTTTGGGTTTGCCGCTTTTGCCGTTTTTAGTAGTGATAAGTACTACGCCGTTTGCTGCCGATGCGCCATAGATGGCTGCCGCCGAAGCGTCTTTGAGCACTTCGATGGTTTCAATATCGGATGGGTTGATAGAGTTTAAAGGGTCGCGGTCAACTCCGGTTTTCAAATCGTAACCCGGAGTGGAAATTCCCGGGTCGGCGGTAGTGTTTGTCTGGATTGGCACACCGTCGATTACGTAGAGCGGGGAATTGTTGCCCGACGGGGATGCTGCGCCTCGGATAGTGACTTTTATACCGGCACCGGGTTGTGCGGAGCTTTGTACGGCTGAAAGTCCAGCCACTTTACCTTGCAGCATCTGCGAAACGCTTGACTGTGCAACGGTGTTGAGTTCATCGCTCTTTACAGAGGATACGGATCCGGAGAGGTCACGTTTTTTCATTGTGCCGTATCCTACAACCACTATTTCATCAAGACTGTTGGAAGTGGCTTTAAGAACAATCTTCAAAGGAGTGCCGGTAAATTTCACCGATTGGTTTTGATAGCCGACATAGCTGAATTGCAATACGGCTCCTTTTTGAATGTTTGCAAGTGAAAACTTACCTTCAAGGTCGGTGGCGGTTCCGATGTTTGTTCCGCTCACATGCACACTTGCACCAATGAGGGGTTCTCCGTTTTCATCGTAAACGGTTCCCGAAATGTTTGAAAGCTCCGATGCCGCAAAGCCGTTTTGGACATTGCAGAACCACATCAAGCTTAACAAAAGAAATGATACGATACTTTTGTGTTTCATGATAATTTGGTTTTAGTGCTGCAAAATTATCCGTAATATTCGGGAGGTGTAATAACAAATCGCCCAACTGTGAATAATAAAAAAGACAACATGTGATATATTCTACCCAAAATTGTATAACAAATCACTCATTAATGTTGCATTATATTGAGGATTAATAATATAGAGTACTGGTAAAACCAGGGATATTGTGAGGTTTTATAAGCACAAACGGATGGCTCCCATATATTTTTTAAGGAATATACACCGGAGGAGGCTACCATTTTATCATTTAAAGCTGCCGATAGGCGGACGGAGTCTTGCCATATACTTCGGCGAAGCATTTGCTGAAGTATGAAGGAGTGGAAAAACCTACCATATACATCACTTCATTTACCGTGAGGTGAGGTTCGCGTAATAGAAGCGCGGCTTTTTGCAGGCGTACCATTCGTATGAACTCGACCGGTGCATATCCGGTGACAGCCTTCACTCTCCGGTAAAGATTCTTGGCGTTCGTATTCATTTTCTCAGCCAGTTCATTCACCCCGAGGTTGGAATCGTCAAGATTCTCTTCGATGGTTTTTGTCAGAAGATTGAAAAATTTTTCATCAAGGTTTTTGTTTGTGTCGTCAACGGTTTCTTTCTCGGAAGGCTCTATGATTGAATCCATACTTTTCATTTTGTTGTTTTCAAGAAGATGCCGGATGGTCAGATACAGCTCTTCCATTTCAAACGGTTTTGCGACGAATGCGCTTGCTCCTGCCTTTAAGGCTTCGATTCTTGTGGCTGAGTCTTGTTTCGCACTCAAAATTACAACTGGGATGTGGCGGGTGAGTAGATTTTTTTTGAGACTCTTAAGAAGGTCGATTCCGTTCTTTTGGGGCATATTGAGGTCGGAAACAATAATGTCCGGCTTCCAGGTTTCGGCGATTTTTTGTCCCTCTAATCCATCGGAGGCGTGTCGGCATTCCATGTCCTTCATCTCTCCCGAAAGATAGCGGGCGATATCCGGATTGTCATCGACGATAAGAAGGGTGCCATGAGTCGTGTCCGCAATTCCTTCCATTTCGCTGTCGTTTTTACATCTGACATCGGCGATTGCAGGCAAGGATACAAAGAAAGACGTGCCTTTATCGGGTTGGGAAGTGACTTCAATTTTTCCACCCGCTTCTTCTATATTTTGCCGAACAATATCCAGTCCGATACCGGTGCCTTCAGGATTATACAGTTGGTTTGATTTCCCTTTGTAAAAACGTGAGAAAATCATCGGCAGTTCTTCAGCCGCTATCCCCACACCGGTGTCGGTTACTTCAATCCCTATGAAATCTCCATTGTCAGTTACCGTAACCGTCAGCTTTCCTTGGGGATTGGTGAATTTAAGGGCGTTTGAAAGAAGGTTGTTTATGGTTAGTTCTAACGACACCGGATTAATCATGGTGTAAAGACATTTTTCCGAGGCATTAAATTTCACTTCAATGTTTTTGGATTGAAAGTCACTTTTGGCATTGTCGATTAAGTTTTCCATAAAACCGTTTACTTCCAAATGCATTTTTGGACGTTGGTCGGTGAGGGAACTGTCGGAACTGATAGTGTATTCAATCATGCGCATAACCATTTCATTAAGCTTACGCACATTATGGTCGATAAGTTCAAGCCCTGCTTTGGTAGCCGGTGTGCGGCATCCTTTTAGAAGTTTTGCGACGGGTGCCATTATAAGGCTTATTGGCGTCTTCAGGTCATGGGAGATGCCAGCCATGAAGTCCATTTTCATTTTGCTAAGTTCCACCGTCTGCTTTCGTATAAGTTCGGATTTCTTTAATTTCTGTTTGGTGTGAAGATGCAAAAGCAACAATGCGATGCTTGCCGCTATCATTGCGACAATAATGAATTTGAACCATCTGGATAAATACCATGGAGCGCATACCTTGAATTCTAAGGAGCGGATTATTTCCTGGGTTCCTGATAATGAGTCCGCTAAGGCAAATTCGAGTTTGTATGTGCCGTAAGGGAGATTATTAAACGATAACTCTCCGGAATTCGGCAGATGTTTCCATTCTTTGTCAAGCTTGGATACCCTCCAGACTATGTTGTTGACCCACCATCCGTTTTTATCATGAACCGGATTCCCTATTTTGAAGGCGATATTGTTGCTTCCCACGGGAAGGCTGATGTGGTCGCAGAATGCGATATCGGATTTTATAGAAGGAGAATCATCGGGCGTAAGGGATTGTCCGTTAATCGTGACATCGGATATCAAGGATTCATAGTTAACGATGTTCTCTTGTTCTGCAGTCGGGTTGTCTTTGATTACCAAAACGTTGTCAACTCCTCCTATCCATACGGCAGAGTCGATTCCCACATAATGGCATGATTGATAAATACTTTTTTGAAACTGCGCTACCAGACAGGTCCGCTTTGAGTTAAAATCGTATTTTCCTAAGATGTCTTCCGTAAGAAACCATATTCCTGTAGGACTTGGTGCAATATCAAGGAGAGTGCCATGTGTCCTTGATATTGTGGTCAGGTTCACTGTGTCTATCCTATTGTTGCGTATGGAGTAAATTGATTTATCGTCATGAAAATACATGTGTCCCGCACAGCTTTTAAGATTGCTGCCGTCTTTTATTGGAATCAAGGTGGCTTTCCTTGAATCTTTGTCGATTCTGCATAAAGAATGCCGGGCGTTGCCCCAGAGGTTGCCTTTCTCATCACGACAAACTTGCATATATTCTTTGGGGAAACGGATGTCGGAAGAATAATCCTCATTATAGGATAATGTGGATTTTACTTTCCCTCCGACAATTTCATTAACCTTGAATCCCATTATGCCTCCTGACACAGAAGCAACCTAGAAAGTGGAGTCTGGTGTCTGGGTAATACCGTATGCCCATATCGCAGACCGGTTGCCTATGGAATCGGTTATTTCAACCGATTGAAATGTATGTATGTCCTCGTTAAGGAATGCCACTCCTCCGTCAGTGCATATCTAGATATTCCCTTGATAATCTTCATATATATCCCTGATGGTGTTATTTGGGATGGCATTGGGTGTGAGGTGTTTGAAATATATTGACTGTTTGATTGAAGGATCATACATACCCAGTCCGTTGATGCCTCCGATCCAATATCTTCCTTTAGAGTCTGATTTTACAAGAGTTATTCTTTGTCCTTCTTCTGTGTCGATAAAATCGTTCCATCTGTGGATTTTTATTCCTGTATTGTGAGGAATTATGGAGAAAGCATAGTCAAGGCCTATCCAAATGTTGCGGTTTGAATCCCGGAAAAGACTCCAGACGCAATTATTGAGCAAGGAGTGTGTGTCGGCAGGGTTGTGCCGATACTTTATGAGTTGCTCGCCCTGCATATAGAAAATCCCGTCATCCGTGCCAATCCAAAGGTTTGAATCCGGTTCCGGAAGAATACTGCGCACAATGTGTCCTCTAAGGCCATCTATAGTGTTTTGTTTTTTTGTTTCAAGGTTGTATGAATAAAGGCCACGGTCTGTGCCTACCCAAAGGCGATGGCTTTGGTAAGCAAGGAATAACGGGATTTCACTTTCATAAGTTGGATGGAATTGTGTGATAGGTTCTAACGTTCCGAGGTTGGAGTCGAAGATGTTGAGTGTATTCGTCAGGACATAGAATTTCTCTTTGGTTACCGAATCGCCGATTACATACACCATTCTTTCTCCTTCTACTCTCCAATCCTTTATCTTCTTGTCGTTATCAATGTCAATGATGGAAATGGAATTGGAACAAAACACTATAATATGTTTAGAATCATAGCGGAAAATTCCTCTTACTTCATTGTCCCTGATAGATTTAATCTGTGATACAGAATGGGAAATGAGGTTAAATTTAAAAAGCCCCCTTCTTGTGCCGACAAGAATCTCTGTTTCGTTGAGTTGAAAAAAGCAATGCACACCGCTATGGCTTATTTTTTCCGCTCTCTGAACGAAACCGGATGAGTCAAAAATTCCAATTCCGTTTTTAAATGTCCCTCCCCAGATTCTTTTTAAATTATCCTCAAAGAATACATCAACATGATCAACGTTCAATCCGTAATTGAGAAAACGGATATATTCTTGTTTTGCCTGACAGTTAATCAAGCCGAACAAATAAAAAATCAAGAGGAAAAGGGCTAAGAGTTTTTTCATTGGTTTGTTTGACAATGCTGCTGGATATCAAAATGAAAAATTCCGTATTTCTTATGTCGAAACCACGGTGTTAGGTTTTGTGTATGTACAAAATTACAAATTTATTTTATCTCCGGACTTATATCTGAGATAAAAATGAATGTTTTTTCTATCGATTGCTTGAATAAGGTTTCAAATGCAGGTGTATTGGCTTTTAAAGTATATTTATTGGCGTTATTGCAGGGATTATTTTATGGGTCGTGATGATGGTTATAAGTCGTTAGGTGGGTATTACTGCTCTGTGACGATTGTTTCGATTTTGGAGGTTGCTTTGTCGGCACTCCTTGATGCTGATGAGAGGGTTTCGAGGGATTGAAGCGCATCCGGGAGTTGCAGCGTTATTCGGTATTTATAGTCGAGCCCCGGAAGCCATTCTTTCCCGGGTGTCGATTCCGACAGATGGTATGGGGCCACCGCCCAACCATAGTCAAATTCAGCATTATATTCCTGAGGAGTCGATTCGGAAGGCCAAAGGGTGTTGCCGGTGTTTTTGTCGATAATTTTGTATATCACCATTAGGTTTGCGCCTCTCCAACGCATCCCTTCGAATTTTGGAGGATAAAGTTCGCCCGGCACCATGAATTGGATTCCGGTGTTGGATACCGGGATAAAGTTCTGTGACTGTTGCAATTCTACACCGTTCTCCTTGTCGGTAGCCTCATAGATGTTATATACATTGGTGTCGAAGGCAAGTCCCGCCTCCGACCATTTGCCTGAGACGGCAGCCGTCCCAACGTTCAACTCGTTCTGAATGTTGGTGGATTCGGTCGGCCAGGAATAATGTCCGCGTATTGCAATTCCTGTCAGATACACTCTTTTTATTCTTATGGAAAAATTTTCCGGTATGGCGTTGCGCATGGTTGCCGTGACTCTTGCAAGGGTATGTCTGAAATTAACTTTTACGGGACCCGGACGGCTGACGGCGTCATAGTCTGCGGCGGCAAGAAGGTCGGTTTTACCGTCGTTTTCATAACTCCAAAGCTGGGCGGAGTTGCCCCATATCTGTACGTCCCAATATGTGTCTGACGGGCTGACCATATAAAAGTTGACGGGGTTGTCGGGCCATTCCACTTTCGGTGAATATGTCCATGTGTTGAGTCCTGTGCGTTTTACGATGACATTGTCGAGCAAGGCGACCATCCCGTAGTCTATTCTTGTCACGGCGGTGACTTTGAAGTTATCGATGGTCAATGTGGTTTCAACCCCTTCGGGGTCATCTCTTTTTGTCTCGGAGAGCCGGAAGGTAATTCCGGAGTTGTCCGTAGTCTTTTCGCACGGAGAATCGGCTGTCGTGCAGCCTGCTATGATACATGCAGACAACATGGCAGCCGTTAATTCGACTATCGGCGATGAAAGAAGAGGTTTCATTGTCAACTTTTTGCTTATTCACACTCAGTCAGCGTCATAATTGATTTTATCGACTGTTACTGTGAAGTCTATGCCTGCAAGTCCGGGCAAGTCGTTGATGGTAATGTTGTAGATGTAGGCTTTCCCCGCATCCCACGACATTGTTTGGTTTGCCAGACAAAGCGGATAACGAACCAGACCGAACTCACCGTCTTTATTTTCGGCAGGTGTCTTGGCATTAGGCCAAAGAAGCGTTCCTGCAGGATTGAAAATGCGGCATTTTATTTTGATGTACGAACCTGAAAAATTGTTTGCGGTTTCACTTACCGGTGTAAGTGTTTGCGGCAATGCAAAATGAAAGTTCTGATTTGATAACTCGGTGGGCGTCTCCGTGAGCACAGTTCCCATTTCAGGCAATTCGAAGATATCTTCATCGCCTGACGATGACTGGTTGCTCCAACTGCCTGTTACGGCTGAATCGGGGGCTGTCGTTTCTTCAGGAAAGCGGAAGTCACCGGTGCTGAAAATATTCTCTAATTCAATGCTGTTGACATGAACCCTTATTTGGGAATTTGTGCTACTCATCAATATGGCGATACGTGAGAGCGCATGCCGGAAATTCATTTGCACAGGTTGAGGGGCTGTGGGGTTTGATTGCGACATCTCGGCAGTCACTGCATATAGGAGATCGGTATTGCCTTCATTATCATACGACATTACCCATTTATCTGTGCCGTTATCCCTGACAGTGTTTCTGATATCCGGACTTACGGCATAAAAATTCACCGCAGAAGCCGGCCAATATGCCAGGGGTTGGTAAGTCCAGTTGGAGGTTTCGCCCTCCCTTTGGACGGTAACATTGGTCATAAACGGTTTTTTCTCTGTGAATGCATTTACAAGAAATGAATTAATTGAGCTGGTTGTCGTTTCCACGTGTGCCACTCGGGGTGTAGCGGCTGCCACGACATTGAAACGGATTTGTGCCCCTCCCTGCGAAGGTTTGGTTCCGCTCGGATTGTCGTCGCTTGAACAAGCCGATAGGGCAAAACCTGCTGCAAGGCAGGTCGCCAACATTGATGTGATTCTCATAACTGTATAATTAAGTGTTAATTGTTTGGCAATTTAATAAATAATACGGAAGCTCTTTTTATGGGTGCTACCTACATACTTATTAACGCTTTTGGTGAATATAAAGATTATCAAAGGTCGATTATAACATAGTCCCAACCGTCAACGCCTACATCGAAGCCTCCTCCTGAATCGCCTCCCCCTGATTCTTCCGCTTCAGGGATAGTTATTCCCTTGATTCTGATGTTTATGTCAAGGGGGTCGGTTGAATTTATAATCTGTGATGTGACGTTGAATTTGTAATAAAATCTTTTTCCGTCTTTCAGCCATACGTAGAGGATGAGCCAGGATTCTATCGTTGAGTCAGGTATTTTCCCGAACGAAGTCAAATTCCCTTTAATGGTGTTTCCATCTGTTTTTTTAACAGAAAAGGGGATAGCGGAAAGCTCGCCTGACGGTGTCGCGGCATACAACTTGAAAGAGCCTGCCATTCCCGTCAACGCCGCACTCATTCTGGAAATGTCGCCTAAGTTTGAAACGTTCGATATTTCTACGTTTATATTGGCCACATTCCGATGAATCGGGATTGTGACAGTCTGTATGGTGTCTGCATTTTCGGAAACCGATAAAGATTCTATTATGCCGCTCCAAAGCATTTGAGGGGCAAGAACCACTTTCTCAGTTCCTTCCGGTGGACCGCCCGGGATGGCCTGGCGCATAAGTGTGGTCATACCGCTGAATATGTCGGTCAATCTGGTGGTGACGTCGGCACCGGTCAAACGGTCGGTATTGTTGAATATCAGCCCGGAGGTGTCGTTGTTGTAAGCTATGACGGAATATTGGCCGAAAGGAACTTCGATAACTCCTCCTTTCAGACCGATAAGGTCGAACCTCCATGGTGCGGATCCGTCGTCGGGATACAAAAAAACAGCCATCCCTTCCGGATCGGCGTCAGGACAAGACGACATATCGAATCTGACATCCACCTTCCTCCATGCCGAGTCGATGTCTTCACAATCCGGATACTCAAAGATGCAGCTTTGGGTCATCAACGATAGTGCAAGCAGAAACAATATTTTCACCAATTCTGTCACACTCTTACAACAAGGACTCCTGACGTATGGTTTTTCCTATTGTTTCTTCAATCGGGCTCCGGTATAATAGTGGGTGAGGATTTGGCGGTAGGAATAACCTCGTTGCGCCATCAGGGCCGCCCCTATCTGGCATAGACCAACGCCATGCCCCCAGCCTGCGCCTTTCAAAGTGAAGCCGGAAGGAATATCTGTTGAAGGAAAAGCGTCGTTGTTCTTTGTCGTGATGCCATCTGAAAACTCTTTTTCTACTGTGAATGCGGAGCTATATAGATGCGACTTGCTCAATGTCTTTCTTATTTCCAGTTCTTTTCCGATGGTCATAGTGCGTTTCGTACCGATTATTTTTGCACGTATCAATCTTCCCGACACGCCGCGTTCTACGGGGACGATGTCCAGAATATTGCCGAAATCATATCCCGAACGGTCTCTCACAATTTCCGAAATTTCCTTTTGCGAATATCTCACCGTCCAACGGTAAAAATCGGGCGTGGCAAGGTCGTAGCCGTTAAGCACCTGGCGCAACACTTCGGCGTCTTTTGTATTGCAGAATGAAGCCGGATTTCCGTTTATCCATTTTTCGGCATTCTGCTCAACCGTAAGGTCGGGTAGGAGATGTCCGTTTTCAGGCAAAATGTCGCGCCCTTCTTTAAGGTATGGATGCGAAACAGGTTGCCAACAGTTTTCAAACGTCTCGAAAGCTCCACCGCAACATTTGGAAAACCTTGCGTCGCATATCTTACCGTCAAACATAAGAATTTCACCTTCCGTGGATTTCACCGCCTCAACGGCATTCGGATTGAGTATTCTTGTGATGCCTTGGTAGCGTTGGCAATGGTCGTCGGCACACACGTCGAATTCCTGATGTTGCGAATGGTCATACCATCTGATTCGCTCGGTGGCTGTTTCTGTCATTCCATAGTCGGAATCCGCATTGTGTCCGTATCCCGAAATCTGCGCCATCAGCCAGCTTCTTGAAATCACGGCATGTGCTTTCAGCAGTTCTAAAGATGCGTTCGCGCTCATCTCGCTTGAAATCACGCTCTCAAGATATCGCTCCACCGGCAGACGGTTGACCGCTATGATTCCGGCGTTGCCTCTCTTAAACATAAGATTGCCATGAAACCGTTGGTTTTCTTTTTGTTGCCAATGGAATCCCTTCCCAATCACCACATCTTTTATTTCGAAAACTCCGGAAGTGTCTTCGGGATGCAGTTCCAGCACATTTCCATCGATGGAATCCGTTGAAAATTTATGGAGGCCGTTGAATCTTTGCCGGGTGGCGGCTGAAATGTAGGTTTGCAGAAAACCCACAGAGATTTCGTATGATTCCAATATGCCGACATCCACCGTCGGGTCGGTTGAAATTTTATCAATCATTTTTCTTTCCCTGATTTTTTTAGCATGGATATTATGGCGAGGATTACGGTTAGCAATGTAAGAGACACGACTATCCTGAATCCGTTTTCCACGGTGGCTGCATATTCGTTGAAAGGCAACAGGGCATTGACCATGCATGCAAAATCCCAAATTGTTGAAAACACGGTCACGATGGCAAGAAACGTCAGAAGCCTGTTAAGCCGTTTCGACGATTCTTCAGCATGCAGCTTATTGTAGTCTGAAATGTAGCCGGCAAGGAGTTTTTTTTCTTCCGTGATTTCAAGGGCTTTATCGATGGCCTTGTCGATTTCGTCCGGCAGGAAGTTGTAAGAAATTCTATGGAATGTATAGAGCCTTTCGAAATCGTGATATTCTTTTTCAAGCGCTTCCCCTTGCCGGGGATTGTCGCGGAATCGTGCATTAAGTTTGAACAGATAAAACTTGCAGTAGAGGCTGTGGATATAAATCATGGAAAAGTAATCTGCAGCCCACGTTTCGCGCACCCAAGGCTTTACGTCATACCCCAGGATAGTAAACGTGTCGAACAGGGCCAAACCTTTCCAGTTGTTGAAGAAACTGAGCCGGTTTTCATGGACGGTCCGTTCGATATATGACCTCGACGGGCTGTCCGGAGCGTTGTGCGAGCACCCTCCGACTTTTCCGAGCGTTCCCAGTTCGAACAAGAGGGTGTCGGTGTCGTCGTCAAAATGACTTTTATCCGGCGCGGTTATAATTTGGAACACTTTCAGTTTGTTGCCGTTTTCAATGATACCGCCCCTGCAGCCCAACGACAATGCCGTTTTTTCGATTGGCGCGATGGCTTTGGAGCGGAAATCGGTGAGTTCCATCATATTCCATCTTCTCATCTCCCTCATTTTGAAAAGCGACAAAGTGAAGGTGTCGAGATTGTCCGATTCCTGTTCGGTCTGTATGGAATAAAGTGCCATTCCGTATGGCATCATATAAATCACGATGTCTTTTATAAGGACGTTTGCGTCGCCAATGGATATGGTTTCTTCAAACGTTTTCGTGTATTTCCCTACCTCTGTTCCTTCACCGCCACCCATAAAGAATTCTATGAAACCGGGATAGTAAAACTGCTTATAGGTTTCGATGCTTTCCCTGCCGTGACACACTCTGGTCCATCCTCCGGAAGTGAGGATGGAATCGGTATCGGCGTTTTCATTGAAACTGAAATACGCGCAAAGGAAAGCGGTGTTGTTGAAAGCGGACATTTGAAAAAGGATATATGATTTAACTGCAAAAATAGTAAAAGTTTGCAAATAATTTTGTAGCTTTGTGGTAAAACTGCGATTGAAATAAAACCTAACCTTGAATCTTCCGCTTATGACCATGACGAAACTCCCGATATCGGAAATGAGAGAATCTGCCGCCCGTCTCCCTCTCACCATGTCGATGCCGCTGTCAAAAGCCGCTTCCGCATTTGAAATGGAGAATTATAAGGACACGTTGACTCATCTGCTCGACTTTTTCGAGATGTCGGTGCAATGGCTTAACTGTTATTTCCTGGCCTTGGCGTGCAGCCTGGAAGATGCCGGCAAAACAAAGGGGGTGGCAAGGGCGGTCAGGATGATCGACGTGAAAAGACCGCTCTCGTTTGGCGATTGTGTAAACGAACTGTTCAATCCGTTGCTCGAATCGTTGCAGCAGTTGGTCCCGGAGCATCCTCTTGTGCGTACACTTTCTGAAAATGTCAGGACGCGACGGACTGACATACTTGTAGGTTCGGCGAAAACAACCGGCATAATCAAAGTGCGAAACGACTATAAGGGACACTCCACCTCTCTTTCACAACATATTTATTGTGGTGTGGTGGAAGAAATAGCTCCTAAGGTGGAAGCAATGTTGCAGGGGCTTGCCCCTTTGGCAGATGCTTCGGTGGCGACCGTGTCGTCTTCCGGCGAAGCCGTTGATTTGCACGGCGGTTGGAATTCCCTTGCCTGTAAGGAAGCGCAAGGTAGATTGGCAGGTCATTATTATGTCGGTTTCCCTGGAATTGTGGAGGTTGACCTTTTCCCTTTGATGGTTCAGAGAAACGACCGGTACATATACGTGTTCCAAACCTTGAAAGGGGAGGCTGTGAAATATGAGTCGTCAGACGAGAATGTGCATGGATTTGAGACGGAGGAATACAACCGTGTTTTCGATGCATTCATGCAGCGTTTGTCGCCGACTTTCGATATAGCGAAAGAAGCTAACTGGAATGAGCTGTGCGCATGTATGCGCCGCCATTCGATGGACTACATGATTCAGGTGCAGAAGGAGAAAAAATATAGCGCCGACTTGTTTGTTGACCGCATACGTCTCACCGAACTTCTCGACAGATTCACGAAATCACACCATACCCTTCTTCCGCTTGCAGGAGATGCAGGCCAAGGCAAGACAAACCAGATTTGTAATTGGACGGAGCGTTTTATTGACTCTAAAGCGCCGGTTCTGGTTTTCGGAGGTGCTTCTTTTGCAGACGCCACTCTTGCCGGCACCCTAAAGAGCGTGTTTGGGATAAGCCACAGGCGTCCCTTGAAAAGGCTTCTTGACCATTTGCATGCCAAAGCCGCTGAAGAAGGAAAAAACGTATATTTCTTTTTCGATGCCGTCAACGAATGCCTTCATTATAAAGATGAAGAGGATAATAATAAAATCCCTGACAGAGAGGACGGACCTGTAAGGCTTTTTGCCGATATCGTTGATTCGCTGGTGAGGGAGAATTATCCTCGATTCAAGATTGTGACCACTTGCCGGTCATTTACATGGAAGAATCAGATACTTCCTTTGGTTGAGTTGCCGTCGGAACTTGTATTCGGTGCTTCGGATGAGGATGATGCGGCGGTCGTGGGGTTTACCGACAGGGAAACCGAGGAGGCTTATCGAAAGTACGGGGAGTTATATCAGATGTCAACCCCGTTCGAACGGATTGAACGCAAAGTCATGCTTCGTCTCCGCGACCCTCTCGTCATGAAGTTCGTTTGCAGTAATTATGTTGGTGCGATGTTGTCGGATGATGCCGACGATTATACCACTGTCAGGCTTTTCTCGAAAATGTTGGAGGATATTGAAGTCCGGTCTTTTGCGGGACGACGGCAACGTGAACTACTCGATGAATTGTCGAGAATTTTTCTGTTGTCTTATATTGAAGGGAGGGCAATGGGAAGCATTGTCAATACAGATTTGAAAGATGCATATCACGATGTTAAAAATCCGTTGCATCGATTGTCGCGACTGATTTATATGAAAGACGGACTGACTGTAGCATACACGGAATTGCGCAACAAACCCGACCGTCCTATCTTGAGAGAGGTGGAGAAAACTGTGGATGGCGTAGCCGTGAGGGCTATAGAATTTATCTACGAACGTTTCCTCGAATATATGATGGCGCGTGCATTCTTGCGCATATATGCTTGCGAAGATGGGCGATTGTCTGCGACGCACATTGTCGAGGCTTTGTCGAAAGCCACTATCAACGTGGTTTTCATAGGGGCGATGCGCAATGTGCTTCTCATCCATATTCTTGACACCGGCGATTTTTCCGTTATAGTTGACTTAATCACCGGATACGCTGACCATCCTGCCGTAATGCAGCTTGTCAACGAAGTGTTCGACTCCCTGATTCGCGAAAACTATGAGGAACGTCTTTTCAGTCTTCTCGAATATATGCTTGGCATTAATCCGGAAGACGGGGAAGTGGTGCCGGAATTCAATCTGTTGAAACGCGAAATAGCTTCGAATAAGGCCACTTCCAAAACAATTTTGCGCCATAATGAACTTGCTGCTTCCTTGGCCCCGGTTATAGGTCTTAGGAATACAGTCGGGGTAGCGGTCAACAATATGTTGCTTTCCGATTTTTTCAATGAGAATCTTTATCGGAAGAATGTTTTGGAACTTTTATGGCGGCTGATGACAGACGATATTGCCGATGTGGGCAACGAGACCTGCAAATTTGTCTATTACCTTTCGCGCCGTCGGTTCACCCACTCCCATACCCCTTTAAATACTAATCTGACTAAAAGGATTGTCAAAGAGATGTATGCCGGAATACGGGCACGCACTATTGCGGGTAACATGGCGCGAAGAGAAACGAGGAAGAGGGCGGTGACGTTTGTGGAGGCGGCCACTCGCCTTGCCACGCTCTTGATTATCGATGCCACGGTTGCGCCGGTTCAAGATACCGGGATGATTGCAGAGATGCTTGGCGAAATCCGTGGGATAGCAAGTTATTTCACATGGAATTACCGACTTGTGCATCTGGTGATGCCTTTCTTGCAGACCATAATGCGCAAGCAGATTACGTTCCAGTCGGTCTATGTCAACAATGCGATAGAGTATCAAGGGTTCTGGAACGATGATATTGTGAAAGGCGATTCAGACGATGGCGCGGAATGGAGCCGCCGCCGTCTTCGCGATGCAATGGAATTCGTAGGGTTCTACAACCGGCATAACAGCTCGTTGTCTTCTCCGGAATGCGAAGCGGAAAAGGGGCGTTTCCGAAAATTCCTCCCGGTTGTTGTTTCGGCATATTCCTCCGGTTGCAGTTTCTCTTATTTTATAATGGAGAGGATATTGATTATAGTGGGATGTGCCGACTGGAATCTTGTGCGCGATGTTTTTGTTGCCCTTTTCTCTGAAGACCGACGTGGTTTCGAATGGTTTGACTATATGCAGATGTCGCTGCTCTACAACCTGTTTCAGCTTGAAGTGAATTCGAAGGAGCATAATCCGGAAGTGCTTGACCTGCTGACGAGAGAGACACGCGACTGGACGTTGCGTTGCCGGGGGCTCTTCAAGGCGCGCCACAGCCATAAGGCGAACCCGACCGGTCTGTATAAGCGTAATGTCGTAAATTGGTATTGCGTGGCATATTGTGCGCATAGCGGCGACAATGTAGCCCATGAGGGCGACGGTAAGGCTGTGCCGTTGCTCTATGAGCTCATTGACAATGCTGTGGCTGATAACGACAAGGAATTGCTTTTCCATCTGCTTGACAATATTTCGGAACTTATAAGCGATTTCGGATATGTCGCTACGGCTCTCGGGGCCGTGAAATATGTGATGACGAAATATGAATCGAGGGAGTCTGTGGCGCAACTCGACGCCTGTGTCTGCGGGCGTGGAAGGTTTTCCCACGATAATCTTGTGGGGAAGGTGGGAAGCGTTTTAAGTACTGCAAAAACGTATTTCCCATCAGAAACGGATGTTTTTTTACGTTCTGATATAGTAGGGTTGAAGTTCCCCGGAGTTGAAGGGTATAGGGAAGAAATTCTCAACTATCATCCCGGAGGGGAAACTCTCTCCGACCTTTTTACCCATAAATTCGGCAATTTCCTTTTATGGAGTCTTCTCCATGAAAAGGAAGTGGACGATTTCGCTTATGAAGCGGTGTGTGCCGCTATTGATGCCAAAGACTGTTTCGCTTGGTTTGACCAGGTGATACGTATTCTTTGCCGCCGTATGTTTAACGTGAAAATTTAATTGAAAAAATGAGTTTGGTTAAAAGGATTGTTCTTGCAGGGGTTGGCTCTGTGGCGTTGGTTGCAGGTTATGCGGCTGTGAGCGCGCTCTCCAATGTTTTCTATAAAAAAGGATATACCGCGCAGGAGATTGCCCGGTTGATTGTCGTTGCCCATAGGGGAGGGGCGGCACTTGGTCCTGAAAACACGCTCCTTGCGATAGAACGTGGCATCGCTTCAGGGGCCGACATGGTGGAAATCGACATCCACCAGACTTCAGACGGCAAGGTTGTGGTATGCCACGACGAATCGATTGACCGCACCACCAACGGGCGCGGACTTATCCGCGACCTTACGTTTGAGGAAATTCGCGGTTTCAATATTGTGGATAAAGACGGAAACGTAACCGACCAAAAGATTCCGACCCTTGACGAAGTCCTCGACCTAATTGACGGAAGGGTGAAGCTTCTTGTGGAAATAAAGCGCACCGCCGATATTTACCAGGGAATAGAGCAACGGCTCGTGGATGCCATAGCTGCGCACAATGCATCGTCATGGGTGGTTGCGCAGTCGTTCAATGACTCCGTTTTGGAAAAGCTGCATGCCATTTCACCTGACTTACGTCTGGAAAAGCTTTGGGTGTTCAAACTCAGGGGTGTCGATGATGCCGTTGACGGCTGGGTCAACGATTACAGCTATGAGAAATACAACTACGTTTCCTCATTCAATTTTTATTACCGTTCCGTTACCGATTCTCTGATCGATGAAATCCATCGCCATGGCAAGGAGGTGAAGATATGGACGGTAGGTTCGCCTGCTGATACTCCTCACCTCCCTGTGGATGGTATCATTACCGACCATCCTGACCTTTGGCGCACGAAATGAAAATTAGATTCCATTAAGGAGGAGGGCTATTTCAATGAAAAGGAGCCGTCAGGGCGGATTGCGTTCAGACGTCGCAGCCATCCTTTTAGATATTTCCATGCACCGCGGCATCGGCGGTAGTAATCTTCGCGTGCATGGTGTATTCTGTCGAAAAGGATGTCTGCGTCTTGGCGGTTGATAGCTCCAATGGTTTTCGGCCCGACAATTCCGTCGGCTTTCACGCCGATGATGTTTTGTGCTTTTTTGACGGAAGCAGCTCCGGATGCCCATACCCAATCAACAAGGATGTTTGCGATTCCTTGGCTATCGATTTCATCGGCTTTCCAACGGTCCCAATACATGGCTTTGAGAATGTCGCGCCATTCGTTGTAGCTGATTTCATACAGTTCTTTTTCAGAGGGATCCGGGTGGTTCTGTCTGCGCCGATAGGTGGAGTAAGCCGAGATGGTAACGTCGATCATTGTGGCTCCTCCCGGGTCGTCCGGGTCGTTGCTCCATCCTGTGAGACGAGCCTTTTCGAATTGAAGATGAAGGGGGAGGAGGAGGTCGTCGCCATGTATTCCAGCTGCGAAATGGAAGATGAAGGGGATAATTTTTTCGAAATCTGCCATAGTTTTTTATTGCGAAATTAGACACGGTATCGCCGGCCCCGTTTTTATTCTGAAATAAACGGCGCCCGAGTGCGGCGGAACGACCCTCTCCGCTTCTTGGCGGTTTTGATTTTATTTTGTAATTTTGCAACAAAATAACAAAAGTATATACTTTATCTCATCATGAGCGAATTAGCTACTAAATACAACCCTTCGGAGGTTGAAGACAAATGGTATGCCTACTGGATGGAACACGGACTGTTTCATTCGGAGCCGGACAACCGTGAACCGTTCTGTATCGTAATCCCGCCGCCAAACGTAACCGGCGTGCTCCACATGGGCCACATGCTCAACAATACAATCCAGGATATCCTCGTGCGCCGCGCCCGTATGCAGGGCAAGAATGCGCTGTGGGTGCCGGGCACCGACCATGCGGCGATTTCTACGGAAGCCAAAGTGGTGGCTAAACTTGCTCAGGAAGGCATAAAGAAAACCGACCTCTCGCGTGAGGAATTCCTCTCGCATGCCTGGGACTGGACCCATAAATACGGCGGCATCATCCTTCAGCAGCTCCGCAAGCTCGGGGCTTCATGCGACTGGGAACGCACGGCGTTCACTATGGATGAAATACGCTCCAAGAGTGTGATGCACGTTTTCTGTGACCTCTATAACCGCGGGCTCATCTATCGTGGTGTGCGTATGGTGAACTGGGACCCCAAGGCCCTCACTGCTCTCTCCGACGAGGAGGTTATCTATAAGGAGGAACAAAGCAAACTTTTCTATCTCCGCTATATGGTGGAAGGCGAGGAAGGGAAATACATTGTCGTAGCCACCACGCGCCCTGAAACCATTCTGGGTGATACGGCTGTCTGCGTCAATCCCAACGACGAGCGTTACACATGGCTTAAAGGGAAGCGTGTAATCGTGCCGATGGTAGGAAGGTCGGTGCCCATCATCATGGACGAATATGTGGAGATGGACTTCGGCACCGGTTGCCTTAAGGTGACTCCGGCACATGATGTCAACGACTATATGCTCGGCGATAAATACGGACTTGAAACCATCGACATCTTCAACGACAACGGCACAATCTCCGAAGCCGGTGGAATGTATGTCGGCATGGACCGTTTCGATGTGCGCAAGCAGATTATGACCGACCTTGAGAAGGCCGGGCTTGTGGAAAAAGTGGAAGACTACGTCAACAAGGTCGGACACTCGGAGCGCACGGATGCCGTAATCGAGCCTAAACTCTCGATGCAGTGGTTCGTTAAGATGCAAGACCTTGCGGTGCCTGCCCTTGAAGCCGTGGAAACGGACTACATCAAGTTCGTGCCGGCTAAATATAAAAACACTTACCGTTATTGGATGACCAACATCAAGGATTGGTGTATCTCGCGCCAGCTTTGGTGGGGCCACCAGATTCCGGCATGGTATCTGCCCGAGGGAGGTTATGTGGTGGCCGAGACCGAAGAAGAGGCTCTTGTAAAGGCTATAGAGAAATCGGGCAATCCAAAGCTTACGCTCGCCGACCTTAAACGCGACCCCGATTGCCTCGACACATGGTTCTCGTCGTGGCTTTGGCCGATTTCCCTTTTCAACGGAATCCTCGACCCCGACAACGAAGAATTTAAGTATTACTATCACACTACCGACCTCGTTACCGGTCCGGACATCATCTTCTTCTGGGTGGCGCGCATGATTATCGCAGGATATGCATTCTGCAACGACAAGCCGTTCAGCAACGTGTATTTCACCGGTATCGTCCGCGACAAAATCGGACGCAAGATGTCGAAATCGCTCGGCAACTCCCCCGACCCGTTGGAACTCATCGAAAAGTTCGGTGCCGACGGTGTGCGTATGGGCATAATGCTTGCCGCTCCCGCAGGTCACGACATCATGTATGACGATTCCCTCTGCGAACAGGGACGTAATTTCTGCAACAAAATATGGAACGCCTTCCGTCTTGTGAAGGGCTGGCAGGTTGATGCCGAAAAACCACAACCCGAAGCATCGAAGAGGGGCATAGAATGGTTTGAAGCGGAAATGAACCGCACCTTGATTGAAGTGGAAGACCTTATGGGCAAATTCCGCATCTCGGAAGCACTCATGGCTATCTATAAACTCTTCTGGGACGAATTCTCTTCCTGGTATCTGGAGGTTGTGAAACCGGCCTACGGCACTCCGATGGATACGGCGACATACGAGGCTACCCTCCGTTCCTTCGACACGCTTCTCCGCCTTCTCCATCCTTTCATGCCGTTTATAACGGAGGAACTTTGGCAGCATCTCTACGACCGCAAGGATGGCGAAAGCATCATGACAGCACAACTTCCCAAGGCGGATTCTTTCGACGAAGACATCATCGCCAAGTTTGATCATCTCAAGGAGGTTATAGCCGGCATCCGCACGGTTCGCAAACAGAAGCAGATTCCTCAGCGCGATGCGCTCGAACTTCTCATCAAAGGTCCGCACGACGAAATGCTCGACAGCATCCTCGTGAAAATGGGCAATCTTTCCGACATCAGGGAAGTGAACGAGAAGCCGGCTGTAGCCGCTTCGTTTATTGTTGCTTCGACGGAATACAGCATTCCCGTAGCCTCTAAAATCAATGTGGAAGAGGAGATAAAGAAACTTGAGGCAGACCTCGAATATCACGAGAAATTCCTTGCCGGGGTCCGCAAAAAACTCTCCAACGAGAAATTCGTGGCTAACGCCCCCGAGCAGGTGGTGGCTCTTGAACGCAAGAAAGAGAGCGACGCACTCGAAAAGATAGCCGCCGTGAAGGCCGCCATCTCCTCAATGCAGAATGCTTAATCTTTTGTCCATGCTTAATTGATGGCAATGCTTAATGCTTAATTCAGAATGCATAATTGATTGCAGGGCAGTATAAAAAACGAGGGTGACGGACCATGGTCCGTCATCCTCGTTTTTTCAATTACAGTTAAGCATCCGTTTCTTTTTTATGATTTCCGTAAAGAACTTCAGAAGGAGAGGCCGGAGATGCGGAGGATTTCGGCGGGGATTTCGATGTTGTTGAGCACCCTTCCGAAGTTTTCAGAGCCGACGCCTGCGGAATATACCGGCACGGGGTTGCCTGTGTGCGCTCCGGTGGTGAACCCTACGGCAGCTTTCGACGAGATGAGGCGGAACACTTCGGAAGCGAAGGCGTTGAAGTCACTGTAGAGCGACTTTTCATCTTTCGCATTCTTTTTTACGAACACGTCGGCGTAGAGAGTTTCAAGTTTTTTTGTTTCCTCGTCGTTGACTTTCACCTTTCCCCAGAACCCGAATTTTTCTTTGAGAAGGTCTCTCATGCTGTTCCAAGGTCTCGGTTTGCCGTCTTTCGACCATTTCTTGCAAACCTCTGAGAACATCTCTTTCGACATCTTTTGGTTTTTGAGCACATCGAAGTGTGCCACATATCCGTTTTCCCTGTTGCCAACTGAAAGTCCGCCGGTGTCATGGTCTGCGGTCACTACGATTAGAGTTTCTTTGGGATGTGAAAGTAAGAAATTGTAGGCTATGGCGAGAGCGTCGTTGAAATTGTAAATTTCGGAAATAGCCGACATGCCGTCGTTACCGTGGAGCGCATGGTCGATGTTGCCGCCTTCCACCATCATGAAAAAACCGTCGGGCGATTTCCTGACGAGGTAATCAAGGCAAGCTTGCGTCATGGCCGGAAGAGTGAGCTTCCCGGGGATGGAATCGTTGACGTAACCGACATTCGACTTGCTGAAAGGAGTCTTTTCGATAAGGGCAATCCTTTCATTGCCGTCGCCAATCTCCTCGACGGTGTTGACGAGACGCACGTTGTTTTTTGCAAACAGTTCAGGCACTCCGGTTGAATTGCCTTCTTTATCATAGAGACCGTTGAGGGAAGCTCCCGCAAGGAAATCGACTTTGCTTTCTGCAAACTGGCGGTCGATATCTTTCGACATGGAACGGTGGGCTACATGGGCGTAGAATGCACCCGGGGTGGCGTCGTCGGCCGCTACGTTGGTTACAATCCCCACTCCGTAGCCAAGTTTGTCTTTCAGGATGGAAGCTACGGAATAGACAGCCGTCGTGTCGGGTGTCACTCCAAGCATCCCGTTAACGGTCTTGTTGCCCGTAGCGAGGGCGGTGCCGGCTGCGGCGGAGTCAGTCACATCGGAACTTGCGGAAAAGGTCATCACTTGTCCGGCTACTGGAAAAGTCATCATAAGCGGAAGTTCGGCAGTGCCGAGTACGGAACGGTTGTAGGTGGCGGCAGCCATTACAGGTGCCATACCCATGCCGTCGCCTATGAAATAGAAAATATATTTCGGGGCGTCGCCGAAAGAAAAGAAAGTGGTTGCGCTGATGAAAGCAGCCGCCACGAGTGAAAGAAATCTGCGTCTCATATAGTAATTTTAAAAGTTAAATTCCGAGCTTAGAATTTTCGATTGAATTCGATTATGCATTATTAATTATGCATCATGCATTGTTATTGCGGGCTTTGCTGATGGTCACGAGCCACACTCCGGTGAAGATAAGCACTATCGCCAGTCCTTTCTCCGGAGTGATTTTATCGAGTCCGAGACTGATGCCTACGATGGTGGCCACGATGGGTTGGATGTAGTTGTAGATGCCTACAAGGGTGGGGCGCAACGCTTTCTGACCAATCATCACGAAGATATATGCAAGGAAGGTTGCGCAGAGCACTACGAACGCTATACCCCACATCTCGGATGGTGTGATTGCATGCCATGAAGCCGAGAGAAGTGTGGGCGCCGATATGGGGATGATGGCGACTGCCGCAAAAAGGAACATCCATTTCATCAGCGTCACAAGCGAATATTTCTTGATGAAATTCTTGTAGAGCGTGAGATAGAGGGCATAGCTGAACTGCGCGCAAAACACGAGAATGTCGCCTAAAAGTGGTTTGGAACCGGCGTTCTGTAGCCCTCCTCCCGCACTATGCACAAGGAGGATGGCTCCTGCGGCACCGATGGCTATGCCTCCGGCCTTTTTTAGGGTGATGGGCTCTTTCAGAATGATGGCTGCGAGAATCATGACCCACATAGGCATCGTGGTGGTGATGATCGAGGCTTCGCCGGGTGATGTGAACCCTACGCCGAAAATGAAACATCCCTGGTTGAAAAGGATGCCGAGGAAAGCCGCACCTGCGAGGCGGAGCAGGTCGGCGCCCGGCACATGTTCTTTGGGAAGGAATAGAGATAGAATCCAGAAAAGGATAGCGGCCCCGACGATGCGGAAGTCGGTCATAAGCAATGGCGTGACCACCGCGCCTGCCATTACGATTTTTGCGACAGGCGACATAAGCCCCCACATAAGGTTGGCTCCGATCATTGCAAGATGCCCTCTGAGTTGATAAGCGTTCATATTATTTGCTGTTTTCAGTGCAAAGTTAGCAAATATTTATGGGAGCGGGAAGATTATGTTTTGTCGGTGAGGGGAATTTGTATTAAATTTGTATTAAAAATAAGGAGATTTGATGGCGTGTCAAAGACACGCCACACAGAACATTCTGTGAAAGAAGCTCGTTAAAGGCTTTTTTTAATAGATAAAAAACTTTATTGATGAATATTAAAAGGTATTTATTGAACTTGGCTGTGGCCGCCTTTGCGGTTTCCGGTTGCTTTGTTGCCTCCGATGTCGCCGCCCAGAACCCGAAGCGTGAGTTCCGTGGCGCATGGCTTCACGTGATAGGGCAGACGCAATGGCAGAACAAGACCACCGAACAGGCGAAACGATATATTGACGAGCAGTTTCAGAAACTTCAGGATGCGGGATGCAACGCCGTGATTTTCCAGGTGCGTCCCACTGCCGACGCCATGTATCGTTCCGACCTTGAACCTTGGACTGCTTGGCTAACCGGCAAACGCGGCAAAGCCCCGTCGCCCGAATGGGACCCCATGGAATATGCCATAGAACAGGCGCATAGCCGCGGGATGGAATTTCATGCGTGGCTCAATCCTTATCGCGTCACATCCAACGCCAAGGAGGTGCTTCCGGCCTCCCACATATCGAAGAAGGAGCCTCATAGGTTCGTTAAATTTAACGGCCAGGTTTTCTTCGACCCGGCGTATAAGGAAAACCGTGATTTCATTTGCGACGTGGTGCGCGACATTGTCAAGCGCTACGACGTGGATGCCATCCATATCGACGATTACTTCTACCCTTATCCGGCAAACGGAAAGAAATTTAATGCCGACGATGCCAGCTACCGCAAATTCGGCAACGGCATCGACCGGAACCAATGGCGGCGCAACAATGTTGACCTCCTCATCGAGCAGCTCCATTCCACGATCAAGACCGAGAAACCTTGGGTAAGGTTCGGCGTAAGTCCATTCGGCATCTGGCGCAACAAGAAGAGCGACCCACGAGGAAGCGAAAGTTCGGGTCTCCAGAACTACGACGACCTTTACGCCGACGTGCTTCTGTGGGCAAAAAACAAATGGATAGACTATCTCGCACCCCAACTTTACTGGACACTCGATATGAAGGCCGCTCCGAGCCGCCATCTCGCCCAATGGTGGAACGACAACGCGGAGGGTGTTGACGTGTATATCGGGCAAGACGTGCAGCGCACTATGAACAACGCTGATCCTAAGGCACACGACTCCAACGAGCTTGCCACGAAAGTACGCCTTTCCCGCGAACTCCCCAATGTGAAGGGCAACGTGTGGTGGCATGGCTATTGGGTTACCTCCAATATGAAGGGAGTGGCAGATTCGCTCGCCATGAAGCATCAATCGACAATCGCCATACCCCCGGCTTACGGTAATCCGCGCCTTGCGCCGGAACCTGTGACCGGGCTAAAGCTTTCAAGGGAGAACGGAAAGGTGTTTCTGATGTGGCATGCCCCGAATTATGGAGGACGACAGAGGGCGACTGATGCCGTGAAGTATGTGGTATATCAGTTCTTTCCCGGCGAGAACAGAAATCTCGACGATTCGCAGGCGATAATAGCTATGACCCCCTACGTCAGGGTTCTTGTAGGAGACGAAGACGACGAATCGTTGAAAGGGGCTGTATTCGTGGTCACCGCCCTCGACCGTATGAACCGCGAGAGCGTACCAAAGACGGCAGTCTTTTAATGCATAATGCATGATTCATAATGCATAATCTAATCTAAATCAAAATCGCCCACCAATGACCATATCTGAAGATATAAAGGAGCTTCTCGATTCGGAAGCCAAGAGGATTAATAATCCTGATTTTATAGATAAAGACCCGGTGCAGTTTCCCCGGCGCTTCTCACGGCTGCAAGACGTGGAAACCGTGGCTTTCCTTTCTGCTATAATAGCCTGGGGCAACCGCAAGATGATATGCCGTGATGCGGAAAGGATGCTTTCACTTATGGATAACGAGCCATATAAATATGTGATGGAGGAGGGTTATGAGGATCTTGACCCTGCGATGAACCTTCACCGTACTTTCTTCGGCTGTCATTTCCAATACTTCCTCAGGGGGATGCACCGCATCTATAAGGACTATGGAAGCCTCGATGCATTTTCCGCCTATGTCAAGGCCGGGGATGACGAGGCGCCGTCGTGGAAACTTGTTGGCGAGATGCAGAAAATAATGAGCGATGTCAACGACGGCACCACATGTAGCCAGTGCCTTCCGGTCAATCTTGACCAGACAGCTCTCAAGCGCGTCAACATGGCTCTCCGTTGGCTTGTGCGCGACGACGGCATCGTAGATATGGGGGTATGGAAATCTATACCGAAAAGCAAACTTTTCATTCCTCTTGACGTCCACGTGGGCAATGTGTCGCGTGAACTGGGCTTGCTGTCACGGAAAGCCAACAACCGCAAGAGTGTGGAACAGCTCACCTCGATATTGCGCACTTTGCGCCCAGATGACCCTGCCGTATATGACTTTGCACTTTTCGGAATCGGGGTGACGCGAGCCGGAAACTGATTAAAAAGGATTTTTAATGGTAAAGGAGTGAGCTCTCGATTAGTGTAATCAAGTCGGGTCGCACCGTCCTGACCGTGCGGACGAAAGTGGAGTCGAAGGCTTCGGCGCATTCAGGGCGACCGTGTTTAAGGTACGTATATCTTTTTTCCAGCGCCTTTTCAAGGGTCTTGTTAAACCCGGTAGTGTCTTTCCATTCGCGGTTTATAATGGGACGTGCCGCATTCCGACCCTCCATCTGGGCGGCGGTGATTTCTGCGGTGAGGGCTTCCGTCTTTTCAGTGCCGGCGCAGGCTCCGAGCAGGGAAGCCAGGGCAATGGCAGCGGTGAATAATCTTGATTTTTTCATAGCGTTGAAATATTCCAGCGCGATGCCCCCTTTGAGAGAAGGAGACATCGCGCTGATGTTAAGGGTTATTGGATTATTGTCGGTCAGGCAACGTCTCGAATGCGACGATGCTGTCGAGTTTAATCTGGAAAATAAGGGTTGAGTAGGGAAGCACCGAACCGCTTCCGCTCACGCCGTATCCGCAGGTGTAAGGCATCACGGCGGTGACGCTGTCGCCCACGTGCATGGAGGTGGTGGCAATCCAGAATCCGGTCACCATTTCGCAGGGCCTGCATTGGAATATGCTGTCGCCGTTAGCCGTAAGGCGGTATGACGAGTCGATTGTGTCGCCTTCCACGTTGGTGAGCAGATACTTCACGTTGATGGTGGAGTTGTCGAGAGGGGAAAGCCTTGAGGCCGTAAGGGATCGGTCGTTGTGCCATTTCATGAGCACAAACGAGCTTTTGTCCCATGCCGGAATCACTTTCTCATACACCTTCACCCCGTTCTCGGTGGCGGCCTCCGCCTGGTTTATATATTCCGCGTTCTTGTTTCTCCATTCGGTATAGTCGTTGGTCTCGTCGTCGCCGAGGCAAGAAGAGAGCGAGAGCGCGAAGATAGCGGCCGGGAGGCAAAGAAAACCGAAATTCTTGATGGTCATGTCAGAATGTTTAATTGCATTTAGAATTTTACTTCCGGGGCTTTCTCTGCCCCGGCTTCAGCCTTGAACTGAGGTTTCTCCTTGAATCCGAACCATCCGGCATAAATCATCGTTGGGAATTTCTTTATGCTCGTGTTGTATTCCTTCACGGCTTCCGTGTAGCGCATGCGCTCTGTGGAGATACGGTTTTCTGTTCCTTCGAGCTGGGTCTGGAGGTTCATGAAGTTTTCGTTTGCCTTGAGGTCGGGATAAGCTTCCGTCACTGCAAGCAGCGATTTCAAGGCTTGCGACAATTCCCCTTGTGCCTGTTGGAACTTTGCGAGTGTCTCCTCGTTGAGGTTGTCGGCGTCGATGGTGATTGACGTGGCTTTTGCACGCGCTTCGGTCACTTTCTGTAGGGTCTCGCTCTCGTGGGTGGAATATCCCTTCACCGTGTTGACGAGATTCGGGATAAGGTCTGCGCGCCTTTGGTATTGGTTTTCGACCTGCGCCCAAGCCTGGTCAACGGTTTGTTGTTTCTCCACGAGCGAGTTATAATTGCACGAAGAAAGCGAGGATGCCATGACTATGGCAACTACCGCCATGAGGATTTTGCTGATGATTGTCTTCATACTCATTCTTTTATCCGGGCTGGGCCCGGGGTTATGATGTAGCTGTCAGAGAAGCTTGCGGAGCAGGCTGTTGAGGCTTACTTTTTCCGCAAGAATCTTTTCGAGGTCGTCGATGCTTACGCGCTCCTGCTCCATGGAGTCGCGGTGACGCAGTGTGACGGTGTTGTCTTCGAGGGTCTGGTGGTCAACGGTGATGCAGAAGGGGGTGCCGATTGCATCCTGGCGGCGATAGCGTTTGCCGATGGAGTCTTTCTCGTCAACCTGGCAGGTGAAGTCGAAGCGGAGTTTATGCTGTATCTCGCGTGCTTTTTCAGGCAGCCCGTCTTTCTTCACAAGAGGAAGCACTGCGCATTTCACCGGAGCCAGGGGAGCCGGAAAGTGGAGCACTACGCGGTGGTCGCCACCTTCGAGCTGCTGGTCTTCATAGCAGCTGCAAAGCACGCTTAGGAACATACGGTCAACACCGATTGACGTTTCTATAACGTATGGGGTGTAGCTTTCGTTTAGTTCGGGATCGAAGTATTGTATCTTCTTTCCCGAGAATTTCTCATGCTGCGAAAGGTCGAAATTGGTGCGCGAGTGTATGCCTTCCACCTCTTTGAACCCGAACGGCATCTGGAATTCGATGTCGGTGGCGGCGTTGGCGTAGTGGGCAAGTTTCTCGTGGTCGTGGAAACGATACTTCTCGTCGCCGAGGCCGAGGGCCTTGTGCCAGCGCAGACGGGTCTGGCGCCATTCGTCAAACCATTTCAGTTCCTCGCCCGGACGAACGAAGAATTGCATTTCCATCTGTTCGAACTCCCTCATGCGGAAAATGAACTGGCGCGCCACAATCTCGTTGCGGAATGCCTTGCCGATCTGTGCAATTCCGAACGGTATGCGCATGCGCCCCGTCTTTTGCACGTTGAGATAGTTCACGAAAATACCCTGTGCCGTTTCCGGACGGAGATACACCTCCATGGCACCGTCGGCGGTAGAACCCATCTCGGTCTTGAACATGAGGTTGAACTGGCGTACGTCTGTCCAGTTACGGGTGCCCGAAATGGGATCGACAATCTCGTAGTCGATGATAATCTGGCGGAGGTCGGCAAGGTCGTTGGCGTTCATCGCCTCGGAGAAGCGGGTGTGGAGTTCGTCGCGTTTTTTCTGGTTTTCGAGAACTCTGGGATTGGTCTGGCGGAACATCGCTTCGTCGAAGCTTTCGCCGAAGCGTTTCTTTGCCTTGGCCACCTCTTTTTCGATTTTGTCATCGAATTTGGCTATTTCTTCCTCGATGAGCACGTCGGCGCGGTAGCGTTTTTTGGAGTCCTTGTTGTCGATAAGGGGATCGTTGAAAGCGTCAACATGGCCTGAAGCCTTCCAGATGGTAGGGTGCATGAAGATGGCGGAATCGATGCCCACTATGTTGTCGTGGAGCATGGTCATGGCTTCCCACCAATAGCGTTTGATATTGTTTTTGAGCTCTACGCCGTTCTGGCCGTAGTCATACACGGCGGAAAGACCGTCGTAAATCTCGCTCGATTGAAACACAAACCCATATTCTTTGGCATGGGCTACAATGGTCTTGAAAACGTCTTCTTGTTTTGCCATTATCTGATTATGATTTGAGGCGGAGGCATAGCCGACCGCGCTGTTTATATTTTCGCAATAATTTGCAAATTTACAAAAAAAACATGAATAGTTGGATGTCTTGATGTGGTTTTGCTTTGGCTATTGCAAATTAGAGTCTTATTTAGGAGAATTTAACACCTCCTGATGTCATTTGTAACTATTCAGCGGACACGCTGAGGAAGTCGCCTTTTAGAAAAGGGCGAGTATG
>CABRKI010000006.1 GCA_902471455.1 uncultured Porphyromonadaceae bacterium
CGCTCTTCCGATCTAATTTGCTTTCGCAACTTCGGCAAAGGAGGCAGGGTCGGCTTTCACTATTGCATAGATACTGTCGATGGCAGCCTTAATCTTTGCTTCGTCGGCTTCCGACGTGCCTCGCGGAACCATCTTCATGATGTGGGAAGCGCGCACACGCCCCTTGGACGGGCGATGCTTGCCTCCTTTGATGATATGAAATCCGGCAGGCGACTCCACAACCTCCGAAATCTGTCCTTCGGTAGTGGTGTAAGCCGCCACCTCGAATTCGTAAGGGAATCTGTTAGCCTTTATGTATCCAAGACTGCCCTTGGCATCAGCCATCGACTTGTCTTGCGAATATTTTGCAACCATCTCATTGAAATCGGCTCCTTCAAGGAGAGCCTTGCGGATACTGTCGGCACGCTGCCTGAGCATCCTGTTTTCAGATGCCGAACGGGTTTTGAAAAGCATAATATGGCTTGTCTCAACCTCTTCTGCCTCGCGTAGGGCTGCTTCGTCTATCAGTTTTTCAAGATAGACGGAATCTACGAGGTAAGGGGCGGCAAGTTCCTGACGATACTGTGCCATTTCCTTTTTGAAAGCGGCAGTGGTGTCAATCCCCGCCGCCTTGGCGTCTTCCACTTTCAGTTTATAAAGCTTAAACATCTCGGCATAGTCTTCAAGCGACTGTGGGGCGAGCTGCTGCTGGGTGTTCTTATGGAAAAGATACTCGAATTCCGATTTGGGAACATCCACGCCGTTAACCGTCATGATGACAGGGTCCTTGGCGGCGAGAGCCATGAAAAAAAGTGAAAGTCCGGCTCCTGCAAGAAGCCTGTTTTTGGTTATAAAAGAAATGTTTGCCATATCATTAAATTCTCGGGACAACCTGCATTCCGTGTCAATTCTGACCATAAATGCATGCCGGCCGAAAGGATTTCGTTATCAATCATTAAACGAACGAAGACTGATAAAATTATAAATACCGTCATCAATTACCCATTTCGGAAAGGAATTTAACCCTGACAAGACGAATTTCCTCTTCCGTGAATTCATCGCCGAGTTCCTGAATGGCAGCCTCGAGATCGTCTTCCTGGCTTTCCTTGAAGAAATCGATTATATCGAGCTCATGGTCTTCATCCATAATCTCGTTGAGGAAATAATCGATATTGATTTTTGTGCCTGCCTCCACTATGGCCTCAAGTTCATCAATAAGCTCGTCGAACTCAAGGCCTTTGCTTTCGGCAAGTTCCTCCAGGTCTATCTTACGGTCGATGCTATGGATAATAGAAATTTTCAATTTACTTTTGTTGGCCATGGAGCGCACCCGGATGTCTTCCGGGCGTTCGATTTCATTCTCCTCGACATGACGCTTGATGAGCGACACGAACTCTTCCCCGAAACGCTTTGCCTTACCGGCGCCTACACCGGGAATATTGGCAAGTTCATCGACCGTGACGGGATAAGTGGTCGCCATAGCTTCGAGACTCGGTTCCTGAAAAATCACATAAGGAGGTAATTCGAGTTTCTTAGCCATCTTTTTACGCAGGTCTTTCAACATGTTGTAAAGGGCAGGGTCAACGGCACAGGCCGCCCCTCCTTTAATCTGGGGTTCTATGTCAATATCCGAGAAATCATTGTCTTCCACTACTTTAAACGACGTAGGCTTTTTCAGATATTTTTTTCCCTTAGCCGTGGTACGGACAATTCCGTAATTTTCCACATCTTTCTCAAGATAGCCGGCTATGGCGGCCTGTCTGATTACAGTCGAGATAAACTTCTCGTCTGTGCCTTGCAGGCATCCGAATTCATCAATCTCGTCATGACGGTAAGAGCGCACTTCGTCCGTGGCCCTCCCGATCAAGACATTCACAATGTAATCCGGATTAAATTTTTCTTTGAGTGCGATAACCGTCTCTATGACGGCGCAAAGTTCTTCTTTCGCTTCCACTTGTGTTTTAGGATTTAAACAATTGTCGCAATTGCCGCAATTATCTTCGTCATATTGCTCACCGAAATAATGAAGTAGTATTTTTCTACGACACACCGACGACTCGGCATAGCTTGCGGTCTCCGCAAGCAGATGACGTCCGATTTCCTGCTCTGACGCCGTTTTGCTTTGCATCAATTTGTCGAGTTTCTGAAGATCCTTATAGGTATAATAAGTAATACATTTTCCCTCTCCTCCATCACGTCCGGCACGTCCCGTCTCCTGATAATAGCCTTCAAGGCTCTTAGGGATGTCATAATGGATGACAAACCTGACATCGGGCTTATCTATACCCATGCCGAAAGCAATGGTTGCCACGATCACGTCCACCTTTTCCTGGAGGAAGGCGTCCTGATTGTCGGAACGGGTCACAGAATCCATGCCGGCATGATAGGGCAATGCCGAAATTTCGTTAAGCCTAAGAGTTTCGGCAAGCTCTTCCACCCTTTTCCGGCTCAGACAATATATAATGCCTGACTTTCCCGGATTACTCTTGATAAACCGGATTATGTCGCGGTCAACGTCTTTTGTCTTGGGGCGTACCTCATAATAAAGGTTGGTCCGGTTGAAACTTGACTTGAACACCTGCGCGTCAAGCATTCCCAGATTTTTCTGGATATCGTGCTGCACCTTGGGAGTGGCGGTAGCCGTCAACGCAATCAAAGGCCTTTGCCCCACTTCATTGATAATGGAACGGATACGGCGGTATTCCGGACGGAAATCATGACCCCATTCCGAAATGCAATGGGCTTCATCCACAGCATAGAACGAGATGTTGACCTGTCTCATAAATGCCATGTTTTCCTCTTTCGTAAAAGATTCCGGAGCCACATAAAGCATTTTGGTCCTGCCGGAAAGTACATCGGCTTTCACCTTGTCAGCCATCGCCTTATTCAATGAAGAATTCAGGAAGTGTGCGATGCCGTCGTCTTCGCCATAGTTGCGCATGGCATCAACCTGGTTTTTCATCAAAGCGATGAGAGGGGAAATAACAATCGCCGTGCCTTCCGACATCAATGCCGGCAACTGATAGCACAATGATTTGCCGCCTCCTGTTGGCATAAGCACGAATACATCGTTGCCGTCGAGAAGACTGCTGATGATTGCAAGCTGGTTGCCTTTGAAGTTGTCAAAGCCGAAATTATATTTCAAGGCTTCCTGAATCGCTTTGATGTCTGCCATGGTTGTGAGGTTCGAAGAGTATTTTTTCGGAAATATTCCATGAATGTGTCACTCCACAAAGGATTGACTTTGTTAAAACGATTGCGGACGAAACGGGAATCCAAGAATCTGGGTCCCGCATCATTTCAATCAGAGTTTAATACAAAGTTAAAAAATTTTCTTGAAATACCATATATACAACGATAACTTTTTTATAAAGCGGGCGAAGCCGCCAATAAAAAAGCGAGCCAATTTTCATTGACTCACTCGAATTTATTCAATAATTAAAAATGCGGGCGACGCAGCGTCAGCCTTCAATCCTGGTTTTTTCGAAATGCGCTTTTTCAAGCTGCGCCTGAACATAGGCGGCATCGACCGTAAACTTCTTTACCGGTTCCGAGGGCACTTCAAACATGGCATCAACCATTATTGTTTCCACTATCGACCTCAAGCCCCTTGCCCCGAGCTTATACTCCACCGCCTTATCCACGATAAGGTCAAGGGCGTCGTCGGTAAATTCAAGTTCGACTCCGTCGAGCAGAAACAGTTTCTTATACTGGCGTACGATAGCATTCTTAGGTTCCACAAGGATACGGCGGAGCGCCGTCTTGTCGAGGGGATCAAGGCTGGTTAGTATCGGAAGACGTCCTATGATTTCCGGAATCAAGCCAAACGATTTGAGGTCTTGAGGCATTACATAGCGCATCAGGTTCTCACGCTGGTGTTTACGGCTCGCCTCGTCATGGCCGTAGCCGACCACATGCGTGTTGAGCCTTGACGCAATTTTACGTTCGATTCCGTCAAAAGCGCCTCCGCAGATAAAAAGAATGTTTTTCGTATCGACGGCAATCATCTTTTGTTCGGGATGTTTGCGGCCCCCGTTAGGCGGCACAAGCACGGTAGAGCCTTCAAGCAATTTCAGAAGTCCCTGCTGCACGCCCTCGCCGCTGACGTCGCGGGTGATCGACGGATTATCGCTCTTTCGGGCAATCTTGTCTATCTCATCGATAAACACGATACCTTTCTCGGCTCGTGCCACGTCATAATCACACGCCTGGAGAAGCCTCACAAGCAACGATTCGATATCTTCGCCGACATATCCGGCTTCGGTAAGGACCGTAGCATCGACAATGGCAAACGGCACGTCGAGAAGACGGGCGATGCTCTTGGCGAGCAACGTCTTGCCTGTGCCGGTAGGACCGACAAGGATTATGTTCGACTTCTCGATATCTACATCGTCGGCACCTTTCTCTTGCGAGATTCGCTTATAATGGTTATAGACAGCGACCGAGAGATATTTCTTGGCTTCATCCTGGCCGATAACATACTGGTCGAGAAACGTCTTGATTTCGCGGGGGGTAGGCACCGACGACACTTCCGACGTTACTTTCTCCTTAGAGTCGGGGTTCTTCAGCTGACTGTCGCGGGCATCGTCGATAAACTTGATGCAATCCGTACACAGGTTCAAGCCGTCGAGCACCGTCACCACCGGATTAAGCTTGCTGTCGATGGCCCCGCACATCGAGCACATTATCCCCGATTTTTTATTCGCCATTTTTTATTTCTCTTTGGTAGGGTTTACAAGTACCTTGTCGATCATGCCGTATTCCTTAGCCTCTTGGGCAATCATCCAGTAGTCGCGGTCGGAATCCGCTTCAACCTTTGCAAACGGTTGGCCTGAATGGTCGGAAATAATACGATAAAGTTCCTCTTTCAGCTTAAGGATTTCGCGTGCGGTAATTTCAATATCCGACGCCTGTCCCTGTATCCCTCCCATAGGCTGATGTATCATCACCCTCGAATGTGGAAGCGCGAAACGTTTGCCGTGCTCGCCTGCCACGAGAAGCACCGCTGCCATAGACGCTGCCATGCCCGTACAGATGGTGGAAACATCGCTCGAAATATACTGCATCGTGTCGTAAATGCCAAGACCGGCATATACGGAGCCGCCGGGGGAGTTGATATAGATGGAAATGTCTTTCCCCGGGTCGATCGAATCGAGATATAGGAGCTGCGCCTGGATGATATTCGCGCTCGTGTCCGACACCTGCGTGCCCAGGAAAATGATACGGTCCATCATAAGACGCGAGAACACGTCCATCTGGGTGACGTTCAACTGGCGTTCCTCCAGGATATAAGGGTTCATATAGTCGGCGGAAGGCATAGTAGAAGTTACGTTTCCAGCCGTTTTATCAAGATATCTTGTATAGCCGTCAAGAGTGTTGGAACTCATTCCAAGATGGTTGACGGCGAAATTTCTGAAGTCGTTCTGCATATTGATAATATTTTTTCATTATTAATAACACCGTAACAGGCCGTTATTATTCATGACACTGCAAAATCCGTGCCAAAATAATATAAAAAGACCCGAAGCCGGGCATTAAGCCGCCCGCGCCCGGGTCTTTTCAATATTTTTACAAATGCAATATTATGCCTCTGCCGGAACGAAAAGATTGCGGAACTCTTCCACGCTCACTTCCTTGTTGTCAAGGGTAACGTTTTCCTTAATCACCTCAAACACCTTGCGGTTAAGGGCGTTCTGGAAAAGCATCTCGCGGTTCTTCTGGTCTTTTACGACCTCCTGTGCATATTTGTCGATAATCTGGTCGGAAAGGGCATTCGGGCCATACTGCATAAGCTGGCGGGCAACAACGCCGCGGGCTTCATCGAGCACGTCTTCCTCATTGACCTTGACTTCGAACTTCTCAGCCACGTTATCACGGATGAGATCCCATTCGAGCTGGCCACGCATCTTGCCGAATTCCTCGTCAACGTTCTCGGCGTTGATACCCTCGCTCTGACGCACAAGGAATTCCTTGAGAAGAGCTTCGGGAAGTTCGAGCGAACCAACAGCCTTTTCAACAGCGTCTTTTGCATCGATGGTGAAACGATAGTTGGAATCGTTGCCGAAATTGAGGGCGATAAGCTCCTTGATGGCAGCCCGGAATTCCTCTTCGTTGTGAGCCTTGTCTTTACCGACGGCATTGTCGAAAAATTCCTGGTCGAGCTCGGCAGGCTTGAGCACGATGATTTCCTTGATTTCGAAATTGAAATCACCCTTGTGGGCGTCAACATCTTCTTTGTCGATATTGAGCATGGATGACATTTCGACTGCATTACCCTCGCATGTGGCGGCCGGATTAAAGACAACGACGTCGCCCACTTTCTTCCCTTCGAAAAGCTTCTTCTGAGCGTCATCCTTGAAATGAACCGGAGCGATGATGCCGTTTTCAACCACTACCCCGCCCTCTTTTACAGAACCGTCTTCGTTGAGCTCGGCAATGTTGCCTTTGATTACGGCGTTGGGCTCGGTTTCCTCTCCGGGTACCTGATGGCCGAAACGCTGGCGGAGACCTTCAACCTGTTCGTTGATCATTTCATCGGTGACGGTGATGGTGTAATAAGGCACATGGAGGTCTTTATTCACATGGTTGTCGATTTCGGGAGCGAGGCCCACATTGAATTTGAATGTGAATTCCTTGTTCTCGATGTCGAAATTATTGTCGCTCTGAGGAACGGGCTGTCCGAGCACATGAAGATTGTTTTCTTTTATGTAGTTATACACAGCATCAGCCACCTCTTTATTGATGACGTCATATTTCACGGCTGTGCCATATTTTTTAGCAATCAGGCCGGCAGGTACATGTCCGGGACGGAAACCCGGTTCAGCATGCTTCTTGCCAATCTCTTTGAGCTGTTTTGAAACCTTGTCAGCGTAGTCTTTTTCCTCGATGGCAACGGTAACGACACCGTTCACATTGTCGAGTTTTTCGAAATTTACGTTCATGTTGACTTTTATCTGGATTTATTTATATGTTCATGCAAAACTACATTGAAAATGTGGTGTCTGAAAGCCAGACGCCACAAATCCGGATGCAAAGGTATTAAAAAATATCCGCCCCCGCAAATTTTCAGCAATTTAAGTTATACTTAATATCAAAGCTTGTAGGTGAGCATCAACGCCAGAGATGCCGACGATGACCTGACATAATCATAATCCCTATAATGCGACGAGCGCACATAGTTTGTAAAAAGGGCCGTTCCGAACAGGCGCTTCCATATCTTGAAATCAAACCTGAACTCAGTCATATTCAGAGATGCCACCGACACATCGCCCATCACGTTGAGCGTACGGAAATCAACGCTTTTAAGGTCAGTGCCGTAGCGGTATCCGCGCCATGTGAAAAGCCTGTAAAAATTATGGGAGAGCGATACGGAAAACATGTCTTTGTCAAACACAATGTTAAAACCGCCCTTTAAAGAAAACCCCGACGCCCAGTTGTAGTTGCGGTAGTCGGTCCAATAATGGTCTGAAAGAATGGAACCGAGCGCTATGACGTTTGCATGCGCGAAGCAATCGAACACCCAGTGTTTCCTTTCCACATCCCTGAACATGAAACCGGCCCCGACAGATGCCGGCACCCCCAATTTGAAAGGCACTTTTTCGATGTCGTCGATAGTGTCGCTGTCATAGAAATCGAAATGCTGGTACAAGCCGATACTTCCTTTCGAACGGAAATTGTCGAAAAGTTCCCTGGCAAGCAACCGACCTTTCAACTCCAATTGGCTCAACAACGGCTGTGTCTTGATGACCTGCAGCTGTGCCTTGATGGTGAAATAATCGTAAGGAAGTTTGGATTTCACTTCAAAACGGTCGCCATATTCCGCATCGAGTTGCATGGCGACTCCCTGATGAATATGGTTGAAATGGTTCTGATATTCGAGCATTTTGTAACCAAGCGACACACGCACCGCAAAATTCGGGGTACCGAACTGTCTCCCTCTCGTTGGTCTGACTTTCCATGCATCGCCGGTAATCAGTCTGTTCAAACCCCTCATAGGGGAAAGGATAAAAGCAGCCGCCTCACGCTCGAACCTGGCACCCCCCGTAAGACGGTCGTCAAGCACAGCATCCGATGCTCTGTAAAGGATTTCCCCAATGGCAGCCCCGCCAATCGGAGTGGCTATTATGTCGTTGGTCGAAGGGTATTCGCGTTCCATAAACATTTCCCACATTCCGCTTCCGGCTATGGCAAACAGTTCAGACTGCCAAAAGTTGAACCCGTTGGCTCTCGCGGCATTGAAATAAAGGTTGCCGTTATAAGGATGCAGGAATGTGTTGGTGCCGAGTTTATCGTTGTCCCAAATAAAGCCATGTTTGAAATTCTCTTTAATCGTATTGAATGAGATATGGGCGAAGTCCCCGTTCTGTATGTAGCGGTCGAACGCCCAGAGACCGATATTGAACCCAAAAACTTCAGCCGACGCCCTCCAAAAATGTTTTTTCGTCATCCTTGCAGAATCGACAGAGTCGGGAGGTGCCTGCCTCACGGAACTGAACTGTATCGGAATCTGGGCACACACACTTTCAGGCCTTATAACATATATAAAGCATAAAAGAATAACGGTTGCTATTTTCATCAATAATGTTCTCATTGCAGACTTGTGGAATCAGGAAGCGTCGATATGTTTATTGATTGCAGATTCTATGCATAAAACAAAACAAACCGCGCTATGGTTGACCATAGCGCGGTTTACAGTATCCTGTGACAATCCCGAAGGACTGGCGTAGATTTATGGTTATTTCACTCCGAGGTCGGCAAGCACACGGTTGATTTTGTCTTCGGCTTTCTTGACGGTCTCAACATATTCTTCCTTTGAAGGAAGATCTTCACGCACCTCCACGTAGAACTTGATTTTCGGTTCGGTGCCGGAAGGACGTACCGACACTTTGTCGCCGGCTTCGGTGAAGAACTGCAGCACATTGGAGGTGGTGGGGAAATTCATTTTCTCCACATTGCCGGTTTTGAGGTCGTGGCAGTTAAGGTCGGAATAGTCTTTGATGGTCACCACCGCGCTTCCTGCAAGTTCCTTGGGAGGATTGGCACGGAAGTTCTTCATCATAGCCACGATTTCATCCGCACCGGTTTTTCCAGGACGCACCACGCTAACCCCTTTTTCACGGGAGAAACCATATTTCAGATAGATGTCGATAAGAAGATCGTAGAGCGTAAGGTTCTGGTCGGCTGCCCAGGCGGCTATCTCACACATAAGGGTGATGGATGAAACCGCATCCTTGTCACGCACGAAAGTCTCGGGGAGGAAGCCGTAGCTTTCCTCGCCGCCTCCGAGGTAACGTTCTTTCCCTTCGAGATTGCGCATCACGTCGGCAATCCATTTGAAGCCGGTGAAGCAATCATAGCATTTCACGTCGTTTGCCTGGGCGATGCGTTTGATTGTCTCGGTGGTCACGATGGTCTTTACGCAATACTCGTTGCCTTTAAGGAGACCAAGCTCACGGTTTCTCGTAATGATATAATATAAGAATATCATCACAATCTGGTTGCCGTTGAGGAGCTGGTATTCACCCTTGCTGTCGCGCACCACAAGACCGATACGGTCGGAGTCGGGGTCGGAAGCAAGGACGAGGCTTGCACCGGTTTCCTTGGCTTTTGCGATGCCCATCGACATTGCCTCAGGATTCTCGGGATTAGGAGATACAACGGTCGGGAAATCACCGCTCTGCACATCCTGCTCGGGAACATGAATCACATTCTTGAATCCCCATTTCTTGAGAGAATCGAACACGAGCATTCCGCCGGTGCCATGAATCGGGGTATAGACAATCTTCATGTCTTCATGACGCTTTATCGCATCGGGAGAAAGCGACAGGGTCTTAATGTCATCGAGGAACATCTCGTCAACTTCCTTGCCGATTATCTGGATAAGGTCTTTGTTGGGAGTGAACTTGATTTGGTCAACCGAAGTGATGGCATTGACGTAAGCGATGGTCTCCACGTCGTGAGGGGCAATCATCTGCGCGCCGTCGCTCCAGTATGCCTTATAACCGTTATATTCTTTCGGGTTGTGGCTTGCAGTCACCATTACGCCGCTGTTTGTGCCGAGTTTACGGATTGCGTATGACACTTCGGGAACCGGACGGCATGATTCGAAGAGATAAACCTTGATGCCGTTTGCAGAGAAGATGTCGGCGGCAAGTTCAGCGAATTTACGTGAGTTGTTTCTCACGTCGTGGCCGATAACCACGCTCACCTGCGGTTCGTCTTTGAAACAGTCGTTAAGGTAGTTGGCAAGTCCCTGGGTTGCAGCGCCTACAGTGTAGATGTTCATGCGGTTGGAACCTGCTCCCATGATTCCGCGAAGTCCTCCGGTACCGAATTCAAGGTCTTTATAGAACGAGTCGATAAGCTCGGTCTTGTCTTCAGCATCGAGCATTGCCTGAACGGCAGCCCTTGTTTCAGCGTCATATTGCGGGCCAAGCCATTTCTCGGCTTTTTCCTTGACGGCTTTCATTAATTCGTCGTTGTTCATATAATAATTGATAATTGGGTTATTAAAGGTAATGCGCAGTTGTATGTGATAATTTCTGCGGGATTTCAAAAAACTATCGCAAAGCTAATGAAAAATGATGACATTAAAAAGTTAAAGATGGAAAAAGATTGTTTTTTCGCTAAAACATTTCGACAGGAGTGTTCCGATTCATGGTTAAACCGTTTTCTGAATAAAGTTTAAGCGACTTCGACTCGTATTCTCAATAGATTTTATTAAATTTGCGGTTTAAACATCAATAATCTATGATTTCATCAATGACGGGATTCGGGCGGGGAGTGGCCCAGACCCCAACCAAACGAATAAAGGTTGAAATTAAATCGCTCAACAGCAAACAGCTCGACCTCTCTCTCAGAGTCCCTGCAAGCTATAGGGAAATGGAGGTGACCCTCCGCAATCCCATGGCCGAAGTTCTCGAACGCGGGAAGGTGGAACTTGTGGCTACGGTAGAAAATGTGGTTGTCGAAGCCACTTCTGCCATAAATGTGGAACTCCTCTGCGTCTATAAAAGCCAGGTGGAGCAGCTTGCGTGTAGCCTTGGGTTGCCGCAACCCGCCGATTGGTATAGCGTGCTCTTGCGCATGCCCGATGCCATGAAATCGGAGACCCAGATTGTTGGGGAGGAAGACGAAATGGCGTTCAAGGAAGCATGCACGGAGGCATTGGACGCCCTTGTTGACTTCCGCAGGCGTGAAGGGAGGAAACTATATGATTTCTTCCGCAGTAAAATAGAACGCATACGCTCCCTTCTCGATGAAGTGGGACCATACGAAGCGGAACGAGTCCCTAAAATAAGAGAACGTCTCGAAGACCAGCTCTCACGTCTGACTTCCATAGAATATGACCGCGGACGCCTTGAACAAGAACTGATTTTTTACATCGAAAAGCTCGATGTGAACGAAGAAAAACTGCGTCTTGCCACACACCTGAATTATTTTATAGAGACTCTTGGCGGCGATGACGACTACCCTAAGAACGGGCAAGGCAAGAAACTCGGTTTTATCGCCCAGGAAATGGGTAGGGAAATCAACACACTCGGCTCAAAGTCGAATCATGCCGACATGCAAAAAATTGTGGTCATGATGAAGGATGAGCTGGAACAAATAAAGGAACAAGTGCTCAACGTGTTATGAAGAAAGGAAGAATCATTATTTTATCCGCCCCGTCGGGAACCGGGAAATCCACTATAATCGGCAGGCTCATGCAAGATGCCGCCCTTCGGCTCGGATTTTCCATATCGGCTACAAGCCGGAAACCGCGTGGGTGTGAAGTTGACGGAAAGGATTATTTCTTCCTCTCGGAAGAAGAATTCTGCCGCCGCATCGATAATGGCGAGTTTGTGGAATGGGAAGAGGTGTATGCCGGCACCCGCTATGGCACTCTTGAAAGCGAGGTGGAACGAGTCACTTCTTCCGGGCATAACCTCATCATGGACGTTGACGTGAAAGGCGCGCTCAACATAAAAAAACGATTCGACGGCGAGGCTCTCTCCATTTTCATCATGCCCCCCGGCATAGATGTGCTTGAGCAGCGTCTGCGTTCAAGGGCTACCGATTCTGAAGAGACGATTGCCAAACGCCTTGCCAAAGCCGAATATGAAATGGGGTTTGCAGAAAAGTTCGACACCGTTGTGGTGAACGATGCGCTCGACGATGCAGTGAAAGAAGTTGACGGCAAAATCCGTGAATTCGTAGGCATCGAATCGTAGTTTTGTTTGTTATTAAGTCAACGAAATGAAATGATATGAGAGTGGGAATTTACAGCGGCAGTTTCGACCCGATTCATACGGGGCATGCCATGGTGGCGAATTATTGTGCCCAATGGAGCGATGTTGACGAGGTTTGGCTCATGGTCAGCCGTCTTAACCCGTTGAAGGAGGGCACCCAACCGACCGACGGCCTTCATAGGCTCCGTATGGCAAAACTCGTGGCTGAAAACTGCAGGGGTGTCAAGGCCTCCGGTTTTGAACTTTCCCTACCGTTGCCATCCTACACTTACATCACGCTTTGCCGACTCCGCGAACAGTATCCCGAACATGACTTCACGCTAATAATCGGAAGCGATAATTGGGCGAATTTCGGCAGATGGCGTGATGCCCATAAAATTATCAAGGAGTTCGGGCTCATTATATATCCGCGCCCCGGATTTGATGTGCCTAACGACCCTCCCATGGGGGTGGAAGTGCTTGGTAACGGCCCGACCGCCCACATTTCGTCCACTTTTGTGCGGGAGGCGATGGCAGATGGCGCCAACATCAATTATTTCGTACCCGCCGTGGTGGCTGAATATATATATGAACATGGCTTATATAAAAACAAATAGGAAGGATTATGACTGAAGACAATATGCGCCAAAGGCTCCTTGCGCTCACATCGCTTGCCGCCGACTATTGCGCGGTGTGCGAAAATGCCGGGGAGATGGAGAAAAGTGAATTTATCGACAGGATGCTCGATTCTCTCCCAAGATTGTATTGGGAGTTTTTCGACATTTCGACAGACGATGTGGTCATGCTTGAAGAATATGACTGTTTCTCGTCATACGTTGACGAGGATTATTACGAGAGCGTGCGTCGCCACATAGAATCGTTGCTCGGTCCGGACGACGTTTTTCTGGAGACCTTCGAAGAAGATATGAAATATAGCGACACCCCCATTGCCGCTTCGGTAGCCGAGTCGCTTGCCGACATATTCCAGCCTCTTTTCAATTTTATTTCGGTTGTAAAAGACACCGACGGAGACAGCATCGTAGAGGCATATATGCAGTGCAAGGAGGATTTCGTTTCTTATTGGAGCCAGACCCTCTGCAACGTGTTGCGGGCGCTCAACCATATAAAATATTCCGGAATTTAACCATTATCAAAACTTTAGAATCATAATGAACAAGATAGAACGACTGCTCGGATGGCTTGATGAATCTACCTGCAACTTCCGTGCGGTTGAAACCATGAGACGGGAACTCGACGCTGCCGGATTTACGGAACTCCGTCAGGAAGACAGTTGGGAACTACATCCCGGGGCACGCCATTATGTGGTGAAAAACGACAGTGCAATCTTTGCATTTATCGTAGGATGCGGAGATGCGGGAGAATGTGGATTCAAAATCATATCCGCGCATAGCGACAGTCCATGCTTCAAAATCAAGCCGAATGCTGAAATATATGGCGACGGCGGCGTAGTGTCGCTCAATGTCGAGAAATATGGCGGCGGAATCCTTTACACATGGTTCGACCGTCCGCTTTCTATGTCGGGGCGTGTGATGGTAGATTCCGGCGATCCGATGAATCCGCGTTCCATAGTCTTCGACCTTGACAGGGCAGTAGCCACAATCCCCCATCTTGCCATCCATTTCAACCGTGGCGTGAACGAAGGCAACCCCCTAAGCGTGCAAAAAGACATGAAACCCGTAATCGGTTATTTCAACGCCGATGAAATAACCGAGGCCCGCTCTAAAGGAGGATTCGTAAAAACAATGGTGGCGGAGCATCTGGGCATCAACCCCCTCGATATTATAGACTATGAAATCTGCCTTTATCCTTTCGAGGCGTCATCGCTTTTCGGTGTTGACGACGAATATTTCCAGTCAGGCCGGATCGACGACCTCTCGATGGCTTTTGCCGGACTGGAAGCACTCCTTTCGGGAATTGGGGAGGAATATGCCGACACCCGCATCCTCGCCATATTCGACAACGAAGAGACCGGTTCAGGCACGAAACAGGGTGCCCATTCTCCGGTGTTGCGCAATATGCTGCACAGGATTGTCAGTTGTCTCGGAGGCGATGACGAGGCGTTCTATCGCGCCGTCGCAAAGTCGTTTATGATTTCGGCAGACGACGCACATGCATGGCATCCCAACTATAATGAGAAATACGATCCCACAAACCATCCGGTCATCGGAGGAGGCCCCGTGGTTAAAATCAATTCGAATTGCAAGTATATGACCGACGCGCAAGGGGCGGCGGTCTTCAAGAACCTCTGCCGCAAGGCCGGCGTGCCGTGCCAAACCTTCGTCAACCATTCCGATGTGGCAGGAGGGTCAACACTCGGCAACATCCTTACCGGGCAGCTCGACATTAAGGGCGTTGACATGGGCAACGCAATCTGGGCTATGCATTCGGCACGCGAAACCGCCGGCGTAGCCGACCATCTCGCCGCTGTCAAAGTCTTCGCCACCTTCTTCAGTTAAACGGCATTTCAAGTTTTGGAGTTGTTTAATAACCAATTATAATGGTGTGTCAAAAAAACATTTATTTTTGATGCACCATTAAATTTATAATAATTATGGCTAAAGTATCTTGGAGGCCGGGCACACAGATTTATCCGCTGCCGGCTGTAATCGTAACCTGCGGTGATTCACCTGAAAACTGGAACATGCTGACCGTGGCGTGGACCGGCACCATCTGTTCCGACCCGGCTATGTGCTACATATCGGTGCGCCCCGAACGGGCATCATATCCCCTTATCGTTAAAAACATGGAATTTACCATCAACCTTACCACCGTCGATATGGCACGCGCCACCGATTGGGCAGGCGTCAGATCCGGAAGAGACTATGATAAATGGAAGGAAACCGGACTGATTCCCCTTCCGGGAGAAAAAGTGGCGTCGCCCACAATCGAACAGTCGCCTCTAAGCATTGAATGCAGGGTGAAATCTATAATCCGGCTCGGATCGCACGATATGTTTATCGCCGATGTGCTTAACGTCAGGGCCGACGACCGATACCTGGACCCGGAATCCGGACGTTTCTCTCTTGAAGAGGCCAACCTGCTTGCATACTCTCACGGAATGTATCATGAACTTGGAAAAATCATCGGAAAATTCGGCTTTTCCGTAAAGAAAAACTGAAAAAAACGACTGAAAATACCATACATCGTCACAAAATACCGTTGAATAAGTATGCAGAAGCAGTTTTTTACCTATTTAAGGTGATTGCATGCAAAGTTTTCATTAACTAATTTTGCAATCGTAAAAGAAAGCAGCTTTTGTTATTAGTTATTTAGAGTCAAATCGGGCTATGCCTTCGGTCAAATACAGATTGAAACGAGGGTGTTGCAATAAACTGAATTTTCTTGGATGGAGAGACATGCCTCCCGCATGTGGCATTTGAGAATCAGATCGCCAATCAGACATGCAAAAGGCATCGCGCTACATTATTACAGGTTTTGCAACACCCTACATAGCCATTTCAACGACAAACATCAGACCAAGAAACCCAAATGACAAAAAGACAAAAATACAGCCATTCCGACAGGATGGTCTCGCTAATAGCCGACGACTACCGGCTCATACAAGTGATGAGCCGGTTTGGAATCCCAATGGGGTTCGGCGACAAATCAGTGGAGCAGGTATGCGCCGACGCCGGTGTCGATACCGATACGTTCCTGACTGTCGTAAATTTCATGATCGACGGGTTCAACAACTTCAACACTTCGTCTGAAATCTCTGTCGAATCGCTTCTCCTTTTCCTCCGGCAAAGCCACGTTTATTTCCTTGAATATTGCCTCCCTGCCATAAGGAGAAAATTGCTCGACAGCATCAAGATGAGGTCTTCGGATGTTTCATTCCTGATTCTTAAGCTCTTCGACGAATATGTGCAGGAAGTGACAACCCACATGAACTATGAAGACGAGACGGTGTTCAAATACGTCGGCTCCATACTCGAAGGCAACCCTGCCGGAAACTACAGGATAACAACCTACAGCGACCATCATGAGCAAGTAGGTTCAAAGCTTAAAGAGCTTAAAAACATCATAATCAAATACTGTCCTTCGGATGCCAACACCAACCTGCTCAACGCGGCACTTTATGGCATCTACAGATGCGAGGAAGAACTCGAAAGCCATTGCAGGCTCGAAGACTGCCTTTTAGTCCCCGCCATCATGCAACTCGAAGAGCGTCAAAACCCTGATAAAAACTGACCATATATCATCCCCTCCCCTCACCCTGAAAATGGCAAGAGAAGAAAAAATCAATATTGTCATAGCGGAATCGTCACCGGTGCTCTCATCCGGTTTCTCTCAATGTCTGCGCCGGCTCCCCGGCATAAGCGCCAGTATTGTGGAAGTGAAGGAACCTTCCGACCTTGTTGCCTGCCTGAAAGCGGGTACACCGGATGTTATTCTTGTCAATCCCACCTTCGGAGGTGTTTTCAATCCTGCCGCCCTGCGTGCAGACACCCTGCCAGGCGAATTCAAGATTGTGGCGATAGAGGTGGGGAAACTCAATAACCAGGCAGCCGCGCTCTACGACGGCTCGATTTCCGTTATAGACGACATCGACACGATTACCGAGAAAATCAGGTCGCTCTGCTCGCCGTCGCGCCCACAGTCTGAAGAGAAAGAAAACCTTTCCCAACGTGAGAAAGAAATCATTTCGCTTGTGGTGAAAGGGCTTACAAACCAGGAAATCGCCGACAAACTGTTCTTATCAATCCATACTGTTATAACCCATCGCCGCAACATAGCGCGCAAGCTGGAGATTCATTCAGCCACAGGCCTTACGATTTACGCCATAGTCAATAAAATCGTTGACCTCTCCGAGATAAAGCTCTAATCGTACGGCTCCTTACCGCCATTTCGAATATTTTTATTAATTTTGCAGTTACTTACGGCAAGTCTGCGTAGAATGTAACGTCCGTTCGCCCGCTTTCAGACGATGACGCCTCGCCGACCAAGCCAAACAGATATTACACAAGATTATCAATATTCTTGAAATGACCGGAACAACAAACAACGGAGGCACACCCCCCGACAGATATGATTTCGACACCAAAGCCTCCAAACGGATGCTTCGCAACCGCAAGATAGTGAAATGGCTATGGATTTCTTTTCTTAGTCTCGGGGCGTTGATAGCCCTTTTCCTCCTATTGATTTACAACGGGGTCATCGGTTATATGCCCCCCATAGAGGAACTCGAAGACCCGCACGACAAACTTGCGTCGGTCGTCATCGCTTCTGACGGCTCTACAGAACTGGGCCGCTACTTCGCCGGAGCCGGCAATAGGGTAAATTCCGATTACAAGGCTGTGTCGCCATACGTCATCGACGCTCTCATTGCAACGGAAGACGAACGTTATTTCGACCATTCCGGGATAGACTTCATCGCCCTCGGACGTACCGCCGTGAAAACAGTGCTTATGGGCGATAAATCATCCGGCGGAGGCTCCACAATCACCCAGCAGCTTGCAAAGCAGCTCTACTCCCGGCCATCGAGCAATATCTTCAAAAGGGCCATGCAAAAGCCCATCGAATGGATGATTTCCATAAAACTTGAACGATTCTATACGAAACAGGAAATCATCAACATGTATCTCAACAGGTTCGATTTCCTTAACAACGCCGTGGGCATCAAAACCGCAGCCAACGTATATTTCAACAAAGAACCGTCGGAACTAAAGGCCGAAGAAGCGGCAATGCTTGTCGGGATGCTTAAAAATCCCAGCTATTACAACCCTCTGCGTCATGAAGAGCGCACACGTGAACGCCGCAACGTAGTAATCGAGCAAATGGCTAAGGCCGAAAAGATATCAAGGGAGGAAGCGGATTCCCTCAAAGCCCTACCGTTGGGCCTTAATTATCATAAAGTGGACCACCGCGAGGGAGGGGCCCCATATCTCAGGGAAGAAATAAGACACCTCATGAACGCCAAGAAGCCTGTAAGGCCGCAACGCTCCGACTATGGCAGCAACCTTGGCTACATACTCGCAATGGGGCAATACAACACGGATTCTACACAATGGGAGGAAAACCCGCTTTACGGTTGGATTTTGAAAAATCCTAAACCCGACGGTTCGTATTACAATATTTACACCGACGGACTCAAAATCTACACCACAATCGATGTCAGGATGCAACAATATGCCGAAGAAGCCGTATATGAGCATCTCGGAGGCACCCTGCAACCGGCGTTCGAAAAAGAAAAACGCGGACAGAAAACCGGCCCTTACACCACCAACACCACTGAACTCAGTTATTCCGGCGTAATGAACCTTATTAAAAACGCCATGAAACAGACCGAGAGATGGAGAGTGCTGAAAAACGCCGGTATTGACGACGCGGAGATTGAAAAGACATTCCACACACCATATCAGATGGATGTGTTCACATACGTCAAGGAAAACGGAAAATACCGCCCGGGCACAAAGACGGTGACTTTCACCCCCTACGATTCGCTTCTCTACATGAAGACGATCCTCCGCACAGGAATGATGAGCATGGACCCGCACAACGGATATGTAAAGGCATACGTGGGGGGCCCTGACTTCAATTTCTTCCAATACGACATGGTGTCGAGAGGGAAACGCCAAATCGGATCGACTGCCAAGCCGTTTCTCTACACGCTTGCCATGGAACAGGATTTCACCCCTTGCTCCATGTTTTCCAACACCCAGCCCACGTTCGGCAACTGGTCGCCGAGAAATTCCGGCAGCGCGCGAATTGGCGAAATGGTTGACCTACGATGGGCGCTCACCAACTCCAACAACTGGATCTCAGCCCGTCTTGTGTATGAACTCGGGGCGAAGAACCTTGCAAACAAAATGAGGATGTTCGGAGTCACGGGACACATCGATGCCACTCTCCCGCTCGCTCTCGGCACGGTTGACGTGCCCGTCAAGGAAATGGTGGGCGGATATACGGCATTCGCCAACAAAGGAATGCGGGTTGACCCGGTGTTTGTCACCAGAATAGAGGACAATCAAGGCAACCTCATTTATTCCGCCACCCCACATCGCACCGAGGTGATAAACGAAGACGCTTACTACAAAATCCTCTCCATACTCCTCAATGTAGTTGACAGCGGAACGGCGGCGAGCCTTCGCGGCAGATACGGGATAAGCGCACAGATGGGCGGAAAAACAGGCACAACCAACTCAAACTCCGACTCTTGGTTCATGGGATTCACTCCCGACCTCGTCACCGGTGTCTGGGTAGGCGGAGAGGAACGCTACATCCATTTCAACACAATGGCACTCGGGCAGGGCGCACGAGCCGCCCTCCCCGTTTATGGCTATTACATGCAGAAAGTTTATGCCGATAAAAAGCTTCCGTATAAACAAGATGCCCGCTTTGAATTCCCGGCAGACTTCAATCCCTGCGGAGGCGAGTATTTTGAAAACAGCGGCGATACCGTCGTTGAGGAAACCACGGAAGGCATCTTTGAATAATAAGACCATACGACAATGATATTACCGATTTATCTTTACGGACAACCTGTGCTCCGGCAGGAAACCGATGACATAGAAAAAGACTATCCGGAGCTCGACAAGCTGGTTGACGACATGTTTGAAACCATGTATCATTCCGAGGGCGTAGGGCTTGCCGCACCGCAAATCGGACTCCCGATAAGCGTAATAGTGATTGACGGGACGGTGCTTGCCGACAAATTCCCGGAATGCGACGGGCTCAAGATGGCACTTATCAACCCCGACCTTGAAGTGATCGAAGACAACGCCCCCGTCACACGCGAAGAGGGATGCCTCTCTCTCCCGGGCCTTTCGGAGCCGGTGAAAAGATATGAACACGTGCGGCTGAACTGGCTCGACCAAAACTTCGAGGAACACGAGAAAGAATTCACCGGATTCGCTGCAAGAATCATACAACATGAATTCGACCATCTTCTCGGCACGGTATATACCGACCGCGTTTCGCCTATACGCAAACAGATGATCCGCACCAAGCTTGGCAACATTGCCAAGGGGAAAGTGAAATGCGACTACCGCACGAAAGCACTACACATTAATAAAGGGAAATAATGGCAGACGATAAAAAAATAATATTCTCGATGGTAGGGGTGAGCAAAATCATTCCTCCACAGCGACAGATTCTTAAAGACATCTATCTCTCTTTCTTTTATGGCGCAAAAATAGGCATTATCGGGTTGAACGGGTCGGGAAAATCGACCTTGCTCAAAATAATCGCCGGCATCGACAAAAGCTACCAGGGCAACGTGGTGTTCTCCCCCGGATATTCGGTAGGCTATCTCGAACAAGACCCCAAGCTTGACCCGGAAAAGACTGTAAAGGAAGTGGTGCAGGAAGGCGTGCAGCCGGTAATGGACCTCCTGCGCGAGTATGACGAAGTCAACAATGCATTCGCCGACCCGGAAGTGCTCGAAAACCCTGACAAGATGGATGCCCTCATCAACCGTCAGGCGGAACTTCAGGACAAACTCGACGCATGCGACGCCTGGAACATCGACAATAAACTCGAAAGGGCTATGGATGCGTTGCGTTGCCCGCCTGACGCCAAGAAGATTTCCGTGCTTTCCGGAGGTGAACGTCGCCGTGTGGCGCTATGCCGGCTTCTTCTACAACAGCCTGACATACTCCTGCTCGACGAGCCCACCAACCACCTTGACGCCGAATCGATTGACTGGCTCGAACAGCACCTTCAGCAATATCCCGGCACCGTGATAGCGGTGACCCACGACCGTTACTTCCTTGACCATGTGGCAGGATGGATTCTCGAACTCGACCGGGGGGAAGGCATTCCCTGGAAAGGGAACTACAGTTCCTGGCTCGACCAGAAGACCAAACGTATGGCCCAGGAAGAAAAACAGGCAAGCAAACGCCGCAAGACCCTCGAACGCGAACTTGAGTGGGTGCGTATGGCACCCAAGGCACGTCAGGCCAAAGGGAAAGCCCGCCTCTCAAGCTATGACCGGCTTCTCAATGAAGACCAGAAACAACGCGAGGAAAAGCTTGAGATTTTCATTCCAAACGGCCCGCGGCTCGGCAACAAAGTTATCGAAGCAAAACATCTCGCCAAAGCATACGACGACAAGGCACTATTCACCGACCTTAACTTCATGCTCCCGCCCAACGGAATAGTAGGCGTCATTGGCCCGAACGGAGCCGGCAAGACCACCCTCTTCCGTCTCATCATGGGGCTTGAGAAGCAAGACAAGGGGGATTTCGAAGTCGGAGAGACTGTAAAGATAGCCTACGTTGACCAGAACCACAAAGACCTCTCCCCCGACAAGAGCGTGTATGAAGTGATTTCGCAAGGTGTCGAATCGTTCCGTATGGGAGGGAGAGACATGAACGCCCGCGCATATCTCTCGAAATTCAATTTCACGGGAGCCGACCAAGAGAAGAAAATCGGAGTGCTTTCCGGAGGAGAGCGAAACCGTCTGCACCTTGCCATGGCACTTAAAGAGGAAGGCAACGTGCTCCTTCTCGACGAACCTACCAACGACATCGACGTCAACACCCTCCGCGCCCTTGAGGAAGGCCTTGAGAATTTCGCCGGATGTGCCGTGGTCGTAAGCCACGACCGATGGTTTCTCGACCGCATCGCCACCCACATACTGGCATTCGAAGGCGACAGCCAAGTGACATTCTACGAAGGGTCTTATTCCGACTATGAAGAGTTCAAGCGCAAGCGTGACGGCAACGACACGCCCCACCGCATCCGCTACCGCAAGCTCGTTTGACAGCAGCGCGCGGCATTGATCGGTTCAAAAAAAATGCAGGGCCTCACGGTTCCTGCATTTTTATTTTACTGCCAGTTGCAGATTGATCACACGAGATGAATCCACTTGTCGCGGTCGCCGGGAAGAAGGTCAATCACCGGAATCTCTATCATAGTGTAGCACCCCGGTTGCTGACGCATCGCCGCGCGGGCGGCGCATACGAGCACCTGACCTGTCAGCGCAGGATTGTTTATCTTCATGTCGAACTCGAAAAGCTGGTTCTGGGTTTTGCCGCTCACGCCCTTTCTAACGAGATTGACGCCATGACCCATATCCTTGAGGGCGTCCACGCTTTCCACTTCCATGACATGGGTTTCGTCAGACGCAAAATAAGGGTCGGCTTTGATAGCGGCGGCCACCTTTTCGAAATCATAGCCGGGAACAACCTCCACATATACCATGCGGCGATGAATTCCGGTTCCAACCGGTATAGTCATGGAAAGAGCCGCCTTCACCCCTTCCACGGCCTTGACGGCCACCGTATGCCCCATGCTCATGCCGGGACCGAAATTAGTATAGGTGATGCCTTTAGGGGCCACTGCCTCCAGAAGAGCCCTCACGACGGAGTCGCTTCCCGGATCCCATCCGGCGGAAATCACACTCACGGTGCCGGTCTCGCGGGCAACCTTACCGAGAGTGTCGCGGAGCTTCGCTATTTTTGTATGAATATCGAAACTGTCAACCGTATTGATACCTTTCTCCAAACATTTAACGGCATTTTCCTCAACTTTCCTTGTAGGGGTGGCAAGGATAGCCACATCCACGTCTTTTAATTCATCAATGGCTGAAACCACAGGGATTTCCACCGGAATTCCATTGCGGTCGCTTGCATCGCGACGCACAACTCCTGCAATCTCAAAATCTGGAGCCTCCTCCAAAGCCTGCAGTGCGAACTGCCCAATGTTGCCGTAACCAACCACGGCTGCACGGATTTTTTTCATCTTTAAACCTTTATTTTAACATACGAACCGACAAGACCGACACGCCTCTCGCGAAGCAAAAAAAGCAATACCAATTACAAGAGGGAAACACCATGTCTTCTTATTCTTTGACGACTCGCAAATTTACATTGCAAATTTACTAAGAATATCGTAAAAAATGAGTAATTTTGTAGCCGATTTTGCACTGCTCCTCAAAAAATCGATTCTTCTCCTTGCACGACGCTTCTCGCGCCCGTGTAAGCGTTGCCTTGTTCCAATGCCATGAAAGACTCCTGCGGGAAAAGAGAAATCAATAATAGTATAATATAAATTCAGGTTTTATTTATGGATTGGTTTATCGATCTGTTGAAGCCCGGAAACGTCTCGCTCGCGAGCACGATTCTGCTTTACTCTTTCGTGATATTCACGGGTATATTCCTTGGGAAGGTCAAGATACTCGGTGTGTCGCTGGGAGTGACATTCGTGCTTTTCGTCGGGATTTTGCTGGGTCATTTCGGCTACGGGGTGGAAGCCAACACGCTTCATTTCCTTCGTGAGTTCGGACTTATTCTTTTCATTTTTTCAATCGGTATGCAAGTGGGCCCCGGTTTCTTCTCGTCGTTCAAAGAGGGGGGAATCAAGATGAACATGCTTGCCATGATCGGAATCGGACTTAACGTTGTAATCATGCTTGCTATCTACTTCATGCAAGGAGGTAGCCAAGGGATGACCTCAATCGTAGAAATGATAGGCGTGATGAGCGGTGCAGTCACCAATACCCCCGGACTCGGTGCGGCGCAGCAGACCATCCTTCAGGTCCATTCAGACGCCTACGGGGCAAGCCAACAGATGTCGATGGGATACGCAGCTGCCTACCCGCTCGGAGTAGTTGGCATTATCCTCACAATGATTATCATCAGGAAGGTATTCAAGGTTGACATCAAGAAAGAGATTGAAGAAATCGAGAATGAAAAGACCGATTCCACTCTTGCGCCGCACATGGTCACCTTCAGGGTCACCAACGAGCTTGTCGCCGGGCTCAACATGCAAAAGCTCCACACCCTCATAACGTGCGACTATGTTTTTTCACGCATCGAGAAGCCCGACGGCACTGTCATAGTCCCCACTTCACAGACCACAATCGAACTCGGCGACCTCGTGCTCGCCGTCTGCTCATTGCAAGACGAAGAAATCTTCAAACGCTTCATAGGCCCCATCGAAGAAAAAAAATGGCCTATGGACAAGGGCCCGGTCGTGTCGCGCCGCATACTTGTCACCAAGACCGAATACAACGGCACAAAGCTCGGCTCCCTGCGTCTCCATGCAGCCTATCAGCTTAACGTCACCCGTGTGAACCGTGCCGGTGTAGATCTTATCGCAAGTCCCAACCTGCGCCTTCAGATGGGCGACCGCGTCACAGTGGTAGGAAAAATCGAAGACATCGACCATCTTGCCGCTCGCCTCGGGAACTCCATGAAGCGTCTTAACGAGCCTAACCTCGTGACAATGTTTATCGGCATATTCCTGGGCATCATACTGGGAAGCCTTCCCATACAGTTCCCCGGAATGTCGGTGCCTATGAAACTCGGTCTTGCCGGAGGTCCTCTCGTGGTGGCAATCCTTATCAGTGCATACGGCCATAAAATCCATCTTGTGACCTATACCAACTCTTCCGCCAACCTCCTTCTGCGTGAAATCGGCATCTGCCTCTTCCTTGCCTCCGTAGGGATCGGCGCAGGGAAGGATTTTGCAGAAACGGTGTTCAATCTCAGAGGTGCCTTATGGGTGGGCTACGGATTCGCGATCACCGTGATTCCTCTTATTGTGGTCGGATGCATTGCACGCGGCAAATATAAGATGAACTATCTCTCCATAATCGGTATGATGAGCGGCGGATATACCGACCCGCCGGCCCTCGCATACGGCAACAAGGTTGCGAACAACGACGCCCCTGCCGTGGCATATTCCACGGTCTATCCCCTCACCATGTTTATGCGCGTGATAGTGGCGCAGATAATAGTGCTTTGTTTCCTATAGCGGCTCCATAACCAAAGGCATAATTAATAAGGCGCGGCCTCGGTCCGCGCCTTATTTTGAAAATATATAGACCGGTTTGCATCATTTACCTAAAAAACATGATATCCATCTACAATGGAAGAGACTTTTTCATTTATACTTGAGGTGATAGGCACCGTTGCCGCCGCCATAAGCGGCATCAGACTCGCCGCCACCAAGAATTTCGACTGGTTCGGGGCTTATACGGTCGGGCTTGTCACCGCAATAGGCGGAGGCACACTGCGCGACCTCCTTCTCGACATTCCCGTGTTCTGGATGCAGACATGGTGGTATCTCGGGGTAACAGCTCTTTCGCTTGCCACAGTCATCATATTCCGAAGCATTCTTGTGAGCCAGGAAAAGATACTGTTCATCTTCGACAGTATCGGACTCGCCCTCTTCTGTGTGATAGGCATCCACAAGACTCTCGCTATAGACTATCCGATGTGGGTGGCTGCCGTAATGGGAATCATCACCGGTGCCTTCGGCGGAGTCTTGCGCGACATTCTGATAAACGAAGAGCCCCTTGTTTTCCGGAAAGATATATATGCCACCGCATGTCTCGCCGGGGCGATTGTGTATTGGATAATACTTCTTTCGGGAGGATCGTATCTCGCACAACAATTAAGCTGCGCGGCCACCATTATCTTGCTCAGAGTGCTGGCATTAAAATACAATCTCTCGCTGCCGACGCTCAAACCCAATCCGGGCAAGACAAAAGACTCCTGACTACCGCCTTGCAACCGTCCTGTAAAAGAGGGTGTATAATGATACATCCTCTTTATTTTTTGTTCCAATGTCACGTAGAAGCCGATTTTCCCACTATGAAGTTGTTTAAACTTTTTTCTTTTTCAAGATTTTGTCAGATTTTCGAGCCGATTTTGAAACTTGAAGAGGGAGTTTAGCGGGCTAAACGACCGATGAAAGGTTCAAAAGCGTCCGAAAAGGTGGCAGAAGATTGGGAAAGAGGTCTTTTTAACGTAAAAAGCCATAAGAAAATCAATCTCCGTAAAAAAGTTTAAACAACTTCTATAATAAAAAACCAACAATCACAACAATGAAAATCAGCAAAGAACTTTTCACAGGAGAAAAATTTGCCGACGGCAGCTACCCGGTCATGATCCGCATTTCCCACAGGGGCATAGTAAAAAGAATTTGTACTTCAATAAAATGCGACGGCCGACATTGGAACGAGGAAAAAGAATGCGTGACCGATAAAGACGTAGGCCACCGCCATAAAAACGAAGCCATCGATGCCGCAATGCGGCGTGTGGCGGGAAAAATACAGGATTTTCTCGACGATTGTCTTACCATGCATCTTGATGAACTGTCGGACAATCTGCTCAAAGATGAATGCGAAACCTTCCAAAAGCATGTCGTCTCCGAAAAAAACGGTTCCATCTCTTTCTTATCCGTAATCGACAAGAAGATTGAAGCCACAGCTTCAATCAACACAAAAAGGGGTTATAAAACTTTTCGGAAATACTTCAGTTCCAGGTTCGGCGACGGACCTTCGCTAAGCGACATGAGCCAAGAATTTGTATGCCTGGTCGCATCTAAGCTCGAAAACGATTATCCCGACAACAGTTCCATGCGCCATCTGATCGGCACCCGGTTTAATTCTATCCTTAATTTCGGAAAAGACAACGGGCTTATTTCCGCTTCTGTCAATGCAAAATTACCTAAATACCGGATTGTGCCGGGAGACAGGAACCTTTCGGAAGACGAACTTCGCATTATATTCCAAACCTTTTATTCCGGCATCCGCAACGGTTTCCGTTTAGACAATTTACCAATGCTCTCATTGTCATTATTTATTCTGGACATAGCCTTTCAGGGACTTGCCCCCGTTGACCTCGCCTCTTTAAAAATAGGCGACCTAAAGTTTTTCACGCTCTATGCACCCTCGAAACGTGTCCAATCCTCCTCAATTCAAACCGACTCCGCACAAGCTGCATATCAAGAAAGAGACCGGATGGACGTAGTCGCAGTCACCACATTCCGCAAAAAGACCGGACAGCCTGTATCTGTCATCGCTTACCTGCACCCTATTGAAGCCATCATCAAAGCGCTTACAGAAGGGAAAAATCACGACGACTATCTTATTCCATGTTTTGTCAAATCAAAAAACTACTCTCCGGAAAGACGGCAGAACCGTCTTGCCAACTTCTTCTATAAGATGTCGGTATATCTAAACAAGGCTATCCATGAAAACAAACATGACGACAATCTTCTGAAGGACAAAGTGACTTACTATTTCGCACGCCATGCCTATTGCAACATAGTTGACAGCCTCGACATCCCGCGCCACATCATACAGACTCTCGTCGGGCACCGATCTACCGTGCTTGAAAAAAGCTATCTCCGTCCTATCAGCAACTGGGAACAAGCCGTGGTATCCCGTGAAATTTTCAGGATACTGATGCCTTGACTAACCGCGGACCCATTCGGAGATGGTGCGAGTCTTGGTCGAAAAGCTTATTCCTATCTTTATCACCTCCCTTCCATCCACGGCGAACGGGAGGGCGTAGCCATGCTCGTTTATCTGCGCCAATGCCTCGCTTGCAGGACTGTCGAGTTTCAGCTCCATGATGTAATAATAGCGGTCGGTCTTCACGAAGAGGTCGATGCGCCCCTGCGACGTGCGGTATTCGGTCTCCACCTCAAGACCGACAAGCTTCATCAGTATCAACAGCGCATTGTGGAGGTTCTGCTCCCGGTTCATCTCCATGTCGTAGGAGACCGATGAGAACATACTCGTCAACCTCGTCATAAACCCTTCAACATCACCGTCGTTAAAATCATCGATAAGGTCATATATGAAAGGCATGGAATCATTATTCCTTATATTTGAATAGAATGGCAAAAGATAAGAGAGGAAACCTTCTTCTACCTCCTTGTTAGGGATTCCCAAGGTATATAGTCCGGCACGATGGTTATATGATTTTATCGTAAGATATCCGGTCTGATACAGCAATGCTACAGGACTGGGATTGTCAAGGTCGAGACCTTCAAGAGAATTAAGCGAGCACCTCACTTTCATCATTTCTTCGAGGTTGACGTCGAAACGCTTGAGCTGCTCCATAAGCAAGGTGGCCTGTCCGGACTGGATCCAGTAATTGCGAAACTCCTCCTTGTCCATGACATAGAGCAACGAATAAGGGTTATACATGTCATCACCGTTGCTCGAAAAACGGTAGCCGTCATACCACCGTTTCAAATCAGCAAGGGTTCCCTCACGGGTATATCCCAATTTGGAGGAAAGTGCTGAAATGCCCTCCTTAAAATTGTCAAGCAGTTCGCGTTCGGAAATGCCGCATACCCCGCTGAAAAGATTGTCGAACGAAATGTCGTTGATATTGTTCAGCCCCGAGAAGATACTGAGGTGAGCGAAACGGCTGACACCGGTCAGAAATACAAGCTGGATATACTCTGCACTGCTCTTGAAGTTGGAATAGATGGCATACAGTTCTCCTCGGAACGTCTCGAACAGCTCCTTTCGATGGAGGTTGCTGACAAGAGGCTTGTCATACTCATCAACCAATATGACAACCCCCTTGCCGGTTTTCTCATATATTTTGCGTATTACCGTTTCGAAACGCGTGCCTGATTCACCTGCGGTGCTTTCTATGCCGTATTCCCGCTCCCACTCTGTCAACAACGAATCCAGTCGCTGTCTCAGATGCTCTTTTTCATAATACCCTCCTACGTTGAGGTCAAGATGGAGCACCGGGTAAGGGCTCCAGTCCCAATCCATCGTGTCGGCGTAAAGCCCCTTGAAGAGGTGGCGTTTCCCTTGGAAGAAACATTTCAGCGTGGAAAGGAAAAGGCTCTTCCCGAAACGCCGCGGACGACCAAGAAAATAATACTTCGCCCCGCTGTCAAGAATCGTCTCTATAAAACGCGTCTTGTCAACATACAGGCAATCCCTGTTGCGCAGGACCTCGAACGACTGCTCCCCTATCGGATATCTGACTGTCCTTTTCTTTTCCATTTCTATCTTAAATTATTTCTTTCGATAACGTAGGAACATTCCTCCGGCATGTTTGATTTATGCGACTTTTGGACGGCAAGACCCACGTCATTACATTCAGCTACAAATATACAACAATTTAACGATAACGGCAAACCGGGAGGAATGAATAAAACAGTGTTACCGGACCCGAAGGCCCGGTAACACAACAAAGACATTTTTAATCTCTGAAATTTAAGCTCTAAATTCTAAACTCAAAACTTTAAACTCTAAACTCTAAACTCTAAATTTTAAATTTTAAATTTTGAACTTACTTCGCAATTTTAATCGATTGGCTCCTGCCTTCGACATCGGTGGCTGTCACCACATAGATACCCTTGGGAAGATGGCTCAACGATGCGGAAGCGGCTGCCCCGCCGGCTGCAATCGGAAGCTCTTCCACCGCCCCCGACATTGAAACAACCCTGATTGATGAAATCCCCGCATCGGAAACAACCTTGACTTCGCCGGATGCATGGTCGAAATAAACGCCAAGACCATCCTCGCCGTTGATTTCGTCCACTCCGGAAGACGGTATCAAAATCAGACAAACCGAGTCAAGGGATTCAAAACGACCATTTTCTTCATCATACAACTCTATAACATAAGATTCCCCTTCTACGGCCTGGTCGAAATACACCGTGCCGCTTACGGTGCCCGTCTCGCCCTGCGAAAGGAAAAGAACGGGGGTGAGCGGGGTTCTCGAAATGCTATAATTTTCCCCGGGTTTATTTGGGAAAAGAATTGCATAGATAGGGCGAGAGTAGAAGCCCATAGAACAGCTTACTCTTGCCGAAATATCTATTTTCGACGGGTCGGAAACAGTAAACGCCGGCACCTTCCAACCGCCCACAGGAGTGGCATCCTTTACAATAAGATCCCCGACAGATACGGTTGTGCTCACTTCCGGATTCATTTCCACCTCACTTTGCGCGGAATTATATAATTCCATATTTTCCGAATTAACAAAGCGTAGTGTGAACGACGTAGGTCTTGAAATGGAGCCCACTCCATCAAAGGGTTTGAAATATGTAACGAATTCCTTGACAACCGACTCCCCCGGCATAAGGTTTACGGCAACTCCGCCTCCGATAAATTGGGTTTCACCTTGTTTTCTCAGAACGGGCGCGATGGTTTGCGAAAGTTCTACGTCGGTATCGTTCTTCACTTCCATCTTCACTTTGGCAAAACTTCCGTAATAAAGAGGAGATTCTATAGTGCCCGACAAAACCGACAAAGTCTTGGGCGCGGCGAATTCAATAGTATATCTGTTACCTGCTTTGGTTACGGTCGCTGAATTCGAAAAACATTCAGGGCTTGTCACGGGAGTCCAGTCTCCATCAAACAAATAGAGGTCTTTGAATGCTACGGTTACTCTATATTTTCCATCGGGCATTGTCGAGGGAAATGCGAAGTTAAAATGCGTGAATCCTCTTAATGATGAAAGAGAAACTTCTTCAAGACTTTGATTGTTTATAGTGCCGACCACCGGAGTTTTCTGAACGTTGGTACCTTCAATTCCTTCGATTATTACTCCGAAACTCACATAAGCCAAAGAGTAACCCATGTTCCACCATCCGGCATTATCGCCTTCCACTTCAATCTCTATATTCGCATTGCTGTTCTTTTTCCCTGCAAGATTTCCGCTCTGTACGATTTTAAGAGGTGACATTCCTTGCCTGTCTGGCTGAACTCCTTTTATAATCGACTGGTCGAAGCTGAAACCGCCCCCGGTTCCTCCTCCAATTCCAAGGTCGTCTGGATTGAGCGACTGCAAGAGGAAATAGCCGTCGCTGGCTCCTCCCCATCCCCAGTTGATATGGAAATATCCGTTGCCGTCGTAGCCGTCGCATACGAACTGGTGGCCTCCGCCTTCACCCTGGCCACCATAAATGACAGGGCGTCCGGCATTGAGTTCATCATATACCATCTGGTTCCAGCTCGTTTCGTTGTAATATACCCTCTCTTCGAAAGAAATGCCGGGATTATATCCGAAATTATCGATAAGGGCTTTCCCTATATAGTAGGAGGCTGCACCGGACACGGTGGTGGAATAGTTCATATCTACTGAATAACCGCAAGCCTTCATCAGATATGCTACGGCGTTTGCCTGCACTTCCGTGTATTCACCATCGTATGAATCAAGCATATTGTTCCAGTCGAAAGTTTCGGCTGAAAGGTCGAGTTTCGTGGGGTCGGTCGTGGCTTCAAGGTCAATGGAAACGGTTCCCTTCCCTCTTTCAGGATATTTGTGATAATTCATAACCTGTGCCATAGCGGTAGCCACACAGCCGGTGACACACCTTACTCCGTTGATGCGCGGACACTGGTCGTTATATGGCGTTCCCTGATTCCATTTCGTTGTCACCATCGGAGCAATTGCAACGCCCGAAACCGATGCACGCGTAGCGGATATATCATCCGAAGCGCTTGTGTTTTGCCGTGCGAATTCAATCTGGCGGGAATACTCACCGAGCCACCATTTAAGGGCCGGGGCAATATTCTCCCTGTCGAATGCTCCGCCGTCAACATACCCGAGCACGGGATATGCTTCGCTGTCAGCACTTAGGAAAACGAACCCTGAATTCAAGCGTTGGTTAAACACATAAACCGACGGAACGCCGTCTTGTGCCTCCATCGTATAGGCAAGTGTCATGTCGGAAGCCCGGAAACCGCCCCCTCTTGTGGCGGTCTCTCCCTCCATGCGTTGGAGGGCACGCTCCGGGGTGATGGGTAGAGCAATGGCCGTAATGCCCATCGTGGCGAGCGCAAAACTAAAAAATAGTCTTTTATTCATATCATGGAAATAATGTTTCATGGCAATTATAGAGCTATTTATGTATAAAAGGCGAACCCTGTTTTAGCAGGATTCACCTTTTATACTTTCTAATCAAACGATTATTTAATCCTGAGGTTTGGGATCCGGAGTCTGGTTGTTGCCTTTGACGGCAGGATTATACTGATACTCATTCTGAGGAATGGTAAACCTCCAGCCATTGTTCTTTGAAAGAGGGAAAGTTCCCTCTCCAACCATAACCGAAGGCCAGTTTCCTGAATTGCTATCTCCGTTCACCCAAGCCTTTCTTACGATAGGCTGGTTCCAACGTTTGAAGTCGAAGAAGCTGAATCCTTCGCCCCAAAGCTCGATACGTCTTGCTGTTTTAACTTCTTCAAGAAGTGCATCTCCGGAATTCGAAGAGCCGCTCCAACCTGTGATGCGTTTTGCATTGAGTTCGTCAAGACATGATTTTGCCACACTTTCCTGAGAATTATGGCAAGCTGCCTCCGCTTCTATAAGAAGCATTTCAGATGCACGCATCATATTGTAAGCGCACGAGCTGTATCCGTCGATACCCCAGAATTTAAACTGTGCTCCGAAAGGAACAAGGGTTGCACCTTGGCTGGGGTCGGCAATCTGAGTGCCTTCACCGCCGACGGCGTATGGGAACGCCCAACCGTGCTTCTGACCGCAGTCCTTGTACTTCTGTTCGCAGAACTTCTGAAGCTCCTGCTGAAGAGGAGTTCCAACGATGGATTGGTCGGCGGCACGCGTAAGCACGTTGATATTCATTGACGCAGCCGCGCAGTATCCGTTAGTGAAGAACAACGGCTTAACATCGTCGGGAACTTTGTCAGGGGTGAAGAACAGTGATGCTCTGACATCGTTGGCGGCATCCATCTTCTTATAAAGGTCGTAGTCGATTGCGCCGGCCCCTATGCTTCCCCACATGGTGGGATAAGCCCCGTTACATGCGTATGTCGCACCGTAAGAAGCATAATATATACCGGAGTAATCTTCCGACACAGCCCACATCGTTTCCGATGTGTTTTCAGCGAATCCGCTCGACACGTAATCGTTTGCCGACATAATGTCGTAACCTTGACGGGCATCATGTGCCATCTTCTGTGCGGTAGTCCAGTCGTCTTTCAAAAGGGCGGCACGTGCATATATACCGCAAGCCACACTTTTGTCGGCCTCCCAATAATACTCACGGTCCATCCCCGATTTGTCGAAGAGGGCGAGCGCGTTGTCCAGGTCTTCGTAGATAAGTTTCAGTATATCGTTCATACTGTTGCTCTCTTTCAGAACATCATCCGGATTCGGCTTGCTTGTTCGCATGGGGGCCACAAGTTCTGCTCCATTTTTCGAGTCAGACCAACGCGGTCCATAAATCTGAAGCAATCTTGAATAGGCATGGGCGCGCATTGTATAAGCCTGTGCTATTCGGAATGCCATTTCCCCCTTCGGATCCGCATCCTGTTCGAGCGACGAAAGAATGGTGTTGCATTGGGAAATCAGGCCATAGCAATAACTCCAGGGGATGAAATCCGCTGTATATGTGGGGGCGTTCATGACCTGCCAGTCAACTACCGTCGGGGACGACCTTTGCCAGAAATAATTGACATAATCGCCACCGATTGCATCGCCATACACTGCTGACAACCACGGCTCGCCGTTAAACCAACGGAAGCCATAGAATGTGCCGTATTGCATATACTGGCATTTGAACACACCGAACGTGGCAAGGCGGATTGCCGTCACGGTGGTTGTGACATCGCCGTTAGAAATCTCTGATTTGGGCGCAAGCTCAAGATAGTCGCTTGAGCAGGATGCCAGGCATCCGGTCAATAAAAGCGCCGATATTCCTTTTGATATTATATTGGTTTTCATTGGATTCAAATAAGTGTTAGAATTTCAGATTAAGCTGGAATGAGAACACTCTTGCGGGAACGTAATATCTGCCCTGGCCTCCACTAAAACTATACTGCGGGTTCATACCTTTGCGTTTGCTTGCGATGAACACATTGTCGATAGACACACCAAGATTGATGTTCTGCATCTTAAGAGCACTTACCCACTGCGAAGGGAAGTCGTATGAGAGGTTGATATTCTTCAACGTGAGGTAATTGTTGCTGGTAAGCCAACGGTCGCTCGAATCATTGTTATACTGTGAATAGAGCGAGTTAATCTGAGGTATGCCGTTCGGGTCGATGCGGTTGGGACTGTCGGCTGTCATTCCTTCGGGTGCTGCCGTCCAGGAGTTGAGGATATCCTTGTGAAGGGCGCGGACAACTGTCCCGGCATTCATTAAACTCTGATAGTTGTCGTCATAAGTCTTACCGCCGAGGCTATATGTGAAGAGCAGGCCGAGGTTTATTCCTTTCCAAGAAAGGTTGGAACTTACGGAACCATATACGGTAGGCAACGAAGTGCCGCAAAGCTTACGTGAAGCGTATGAAGTGTTACTTGTGTAGTATCTTCCGTCTTGTTCGATAAACACGTGCTTGGTGTCGGCTTTCGCCTGCTCCACTTTTTCGTTGAACGCGTCTTCGTCATATACTCCTTTTCCGAGTGTTTCATCCCAACTCCAGAAATCGGGAGAATCAGGAATGATTTCATACATAGACTGACCCGTGAGCTGGTCAACGCCTGCCCAGTGGTAGTTTTTATGGTTGTATAGGCTCTTGCCGATGTAGAGGTTCTGTGCGGGAAGATCATGGCCGTCAGGGAGTTTAGTAACCTTGTTCTTCAGGAAGGTTGCATCGGCCGATACATTCCATTTCCAATCGTTGTTGCGGATGATATCCACGCCCAACTGGATTTCCCAACCGTAATTCTTCATGGTTCCTACGTTCTGCCACATTGTCGGGTTCGATCCGGCTGTGCCTTCGCCTGTTATTTCATCATAGCTTCCGGGCAGCGTACCGATTGAGTTCGGGAGACGTACTTTGAAGAGAAGATCGGAGTTTATTTTATTAAAATAGCCGATAGAGAAATTAAATCTGTCGTTGAAGAGCGAACCTTCAAGAGCGATATCGAAAGTCTTCGTGGTTTCCCACTTCAATCCCGGGGTGCCGAGGGTATAAGGCACGAGGGTCTGTCCGGGGCCGCCGGGCCATGCCATCCAATCATACAAAGTGTAGGAAGAATATGCGTTGGCAGATGCGTCATTACCTACCGAACCGTATGCCGCACGGAGTTTCAGGAAGTTGATCCAAGACAGGTCGTGCATGAATTTCTCCTTGGATATAACCCAGCTGCCGCCTACGCTCCAGAAAGTACCCCAACGGTCGTCTTTCGAGAAACGGGAAGAACCGTCGCGGCGGATTGAAAACTCACCGAAATATTTCTGCTCGAAATTGTAGCGTGCTCTTGCAAGGTAAGATTCCACACGACGTTGCAAACCTCCTGAATTTCCATACTGAAGGTCGGAGAAATTATTGAGGTCGAGATGTCCTTCGAGAAGCTGATTGGCTTTACGCACATAATCGTAGCCGAAATCGTAGTCATAGTTCTCATGCGCGAAAAGGGCGTCAACATGGTGCTGGCCGTAGTCATGTGCCCAACTCAACGTCTGCTGGAAAGTATGCGATTTGTAAGAGTTGAACCGCTTTGTGAACATACCGGTGCCTTTCTGCGAACCCACGATGTTGTTGTTGTATTCCGTTATATGGGTTTTGTTGCGGTAATACTGGCCTCTGACGGTAAATTCGAATCCGTATGGCAATACGGCGGTGATATAAGCAGCTCCGTCGATTGTGGTCCTGCTGAAATTGTTGACGTTGAGTCTCTGCTCCCAAGCCACGTTCGTGCCTTGATTGTAACCGGCGACGTTCCATGTTGGGTTGCCGTTTTCGTCCAACTCCAACGAACCGTCGGCTTTGTGGTTGTAGTAAGGATAAATGGGGGCATAGGTCTCGACATGGAAGGGGTTGTTGACGGCATCAAGGTTGGTATCGTCGGCCATACCGGTTTCCGATTCCTGCTGGCTGGCAGAAAGGTTGAGTCCTAATTTAAGATAGCTTACAGGATTTACGTTGGTGTTGATGCGTGCGCTGAAGCGGTCGAAATCAGTGCCGAGCATATAACCGTTTTCTTTAAGATAACCTAAAGATGCGAACATATTGAATTTCTCAGTAGCGCTCGCAATGTTGGCGTTATATTCCTGACGGTATCCGTCGCGTGCTACGGCGTCCCACCAGTCAAGGTCGGTATAACCGGGAAGAGGACTTGCTCCACAGAACTTTCCGGTGGTAGAGTCGAAGAGCTTATCGTTGTCAATTCCGAAAATGTTGTTATAGAGATAGTCATTTATAATGGAGCCTCCGGCAAGCTCGGTAACGATACTTGAATATGATGGGGCTGTCTCAGGGTCGTTCATTACTGCTTGACGGTAAAGTCCGTTTGCGTTTGAGGTAAATTGCGCTTGCATCCAGTCGCTAAGTCCGAGTCTGTCATAGAACGGTAGAGCCCTGTTATACATACCCTGACGAATCTGGAGGTTCACATCTACTTTGCCGATAGATTTCGCCTTCTTGGTAGTAATAAGGATTACACCGTTTGCACCACGGTTACCGTAAAGAGCTGAAGAAGCGGCATCTTTGAGCACGGACATTGATTCGATATCCTGGGGGTTAAGGTCGGCAATAGAGCCTTCGAACGGTATTCCGTCGACAACATAAAGCGGAGCGTTGCTACCGTTGATTGAGTTGAAACCGCGGATACGTATTGTTGGCTCAGAACCGGGGGTGCCGGTGGAGTTGTTGACCTGTACGCCGGGGGCGTTACCTTCAAGGGCTGTCGTAACGGAAGTGACAGGGCGGTCTTCAATTTCTTTCGTGCCCACCATCGCTACGGAACCGGTAAGCGATTCCTTGTTGGCAGTGCCGTATGCAACGACCACAACGTCGTCAAGGTTTGAGGATGTCGAATTAAGATAGACCACCATGTTGTTCTGAAGGGCAACCACTTGGTCTTTGTAACCGACATAAGATACTTTAGCCTGACTCACGTTCGAGGGGACGGTAAGGGTGAACTTACCGTCAATATCGGCAGCTGTTCCCTGTCCTCCTCCAACTGGCATGACGGTTGCTCCGACAAGCGGCTCGTTGTTTGCCGCGTCAAGCACTGTGCCGTGATAGGTACGTGTCTGGGCGAAAGCCGTCCAGCTGCACGCTATCAGCGTCATCAAGATTAAAAACAGTTTTCTCATACTTTAATAATTTAGAGATAAACTATTATTTCTGAGACTTACCGGAAAAATAAAAGGCACGCCGAGCCGCAGAGCCCGCAAAGGGTTTTCGCTAAGATGCTTGCGATATTCTTTGGGTAGGGACGTGCCTCCGGCACGTTTGAATGCACGATATATTTGGTTGCGAGATAGGTTGGTAACCAAATGATTGATGGTCAAACATGCCTAAGGCTTGTCCCTACAAAATAATATCATTCCACAAGAAAAGTGTAGATGGGTTGAAATTATTCCCCAATAAAAATGTAGAGATACCGCATTTATTCCCAAATAAAAGTGTAATTATTATGGATTAATGCCATATTTACAAAGATTTAGCTATCGTGCGTAGGCACCATGCTCCTGTAGTGTTATAGACAGGAGCACAGGAGCAACAGTAGATTTTTTTATATTTTCAATTCCTCTTAGTTCTCCTGTCCTCATGAGTATTATCGACAGGAGAATAGGAGCGACAGTTTAAACTTATTTTTGAAAGCATAGACCAACGATATAAGAAAGAGATATGATACATCGTTAAAGAAGTAAGACCTTAAAAAATTCAGACATATTATGGAAATAACTCAAATTCAGGAAATAATAAAGGAGGCAGCTTTTGAAGTCAGATTACATTTGTCTCCGGGATTTCTCGAATCAGTGTATCAGAACGCTCTTATTTTGGAATTGCGACAAAGGGGACTATATGCCGAAAAAGAATTGGCTATCCCAGTATTTTATAAAAATAATATAGTCGGTGATTTTCGGGCCGACATTCTGGTTAATGATTCTATTATCATTGAACTTAAAGCAGTAAGGGAAATAACCACGATTCATGAAGCCCAGTTGGTTAATTATTTAATAGCCACTGGACTTGATTACGGCTTTCTCATAAATTATGGTGCCGAAAAATTTAGGATTATCCGCAAAACAAGATTCTACAATCCTAAGTCTCCATCATGATTAATAAGTGAGGAATGGCTTCTTGAAAGAATTGACAGGAGCAACAGTAGATTATTTCTAATCTCATTGCTCTTGTTCACACTTCCTCCTGTTTCCACTCTTCTCCTGTCCTATGAGTTTATTGACAGGAGCACAGGAGCAACGGTAGATTATTTCTAATCTCATTGCTCTTGTTCACACTTCCTCCTGTTTCCACTCTTCTCCTGTCCTATGAGTTTATTGACAGGAGCACAGGAGCAACGGTAGATTATTCCCACTCACATTGCCTCCTGTTTCTAATTCCTACTGTTTCTACTGTATCTCCTGTCCTATGAGTTTATTGACAGGAGCACAGGAGCAACGGTAGATTATTCCCACTCACATTGCCTCCTGTTTCTAATTCCTACTGTTTCTACTGTATCTCCTGTCCTATGAGTTTATTGACAGGAGCACAGGAGCAACGGTAGATTATTCCCACTCACATTGCCTCCTGTTTCTAATTCCTACTGTTTCTACTGTATCTCCTGTCCTATGAGTTTATTGACAGGAGCACAGGAGCACAGGAGCAACAGTAGATATTTACAAATATACTTTCTCCTGTCCTCCTGTTCTCCTGTCCTTATATATATAGGAGTAATATCGGGATTCAAACATATCATCATACAAAATTGAGAATAAGGTTAAGATAGTATCCGGCGAGGATACTTTTTAGACATGTTAATTCGGAGAAATCTTAAAATTTTTGAAGAATAATTTAAAAATATCATTTTGTTCGTATTTTCACAATATTACAACTAAAGTATATAACATATCATTGGTCTTGCCATAAAAACATAACATAATTATGGCAATTTTCTTAATTTTTTGTTTAATCAAGATGTATTTATAATAAAAATTTTTGAAAAATCAATAAAAAACAGTGTTAAAAAACATATTCTATTTTGTTTGTTAAGCATTAAATATTAAATTTGCATAACTTTTTGTTTTATGAACATAAATTAACAATTATGCCTGTTGCATGTAGATTTCATCATTAGTCGGTTCCCGGTCAATGAAACTGAGAAAGATTATGGGGTCCGCATGCCGGTTATTTCAAATTGGATGTGAATTCAATGAGATTCCGAGAATAGAAAAATCTATTATTCTTCAATAATAACTTATCTCTAAATTATTAAAGTATGAGAAAACTGTTTTTAATCTTGATGGCACTGATAGCGTGCAGCTGGTCCGCCATGGCCCAGACGCGCACCTTATCAGGTGTAGTGGTTTCCTCCAGTGATGGGGAACCAGTTGTCGGCGCCACTGTGATTCCGGTTGGAGGCGGCCAGGGTACCGCCACTGATATCGACGGAAATTTTAAACTGAATGTCCCGAACAATACAAAGGAAATTCAAGTATCTTACGTCGGTATGCACACTGTTAGAGTCAAAGCCGAATTCGGCAAACCGATGAGAATCGAACTTACCAGCACGGCAAGCGACCTTGATGAAGTAATGGTAGTGGCATACGGTACTGCAAAGAAATCAGCTTACACCGGTTCAGCTTCCGTGGTTAAGGCGGATGCTATCGAAGGGTCATTGGTATCGAATGCAACGGACGCTCTTAACGGTAAAATAGCCGGTGTGCAGCTTCAGAGCAGTAATGGTCAGCCGGGTACGTCTCCCACGGTACTTATTCGTGGTGTCGGCTCTTTAAATGCAAGCAACAACCCATTGTATGTGCTTGACGGTGTGCCATACGATGGCGAGGTTGCCAATATCAGCACCATGGATATTGAATCGATGACAGTGCTTAAAGATGCAGCAGCTGCAGCCCTTTACGGTGCCCGCGGTGCTAATGGAGTCATCCTCATTACAACCAAGAAAGGACGTTCAGGTTCTGCAAAGGTGATTGTTGATGCACGCTGGGGTGCCAACCACAGAGGCGTTTCCAACTATGATGTAATCAAATCGACCGACACTTTCGTGGAAACCACGTATCAGGCTCTTCGTAACGGTTATTATTACAACGAGAGTATGACAGCCGAAGCCGCCCATGCAAACGCAAATGCCAATATTTTCGGCAAACTCGGCTATCAGGTCTATACTGTTCCGCAAGGCGAAGGTCTTATTGGAGCCAACGGAAAAATCAATCCCAATGCAACGCTTGGTTATCAGGAAGGGGACTTCTATTATCTCCCCGACGACTGGAGCAAGGAGCAACTCCGCGACGGACTCCGTCAGGAATATAACGTAAGCGTAACCGGAGGCAACGACCGCATGAACTATTATGTGTCGGGATCTTATTTAGGAGACGAGGGTCTAATCAAACAATCGCATTTCCGTCGTCTCTCCACGAGAACTTCTATCGACTATCAAGTAAAAAAGTGGTTAAAAATCGGCACCAATCTAAGTTACGCCTACACCAATAGCGGATATCCCGACGACCAGACCACTACCAATTCTTCGGGCAACGCTTTCCTTATGGCCGACCAACTCGCGCCTTATTATCCTATGTATGTGCGAGGGGCCAACGGACAGATAAAGAGAGATGAAAAGACAGGCAAGCCTATATATGACTATGGCGAGGGTAAACAAACCCCCTATACAAGAAACTGGATGAGCATGTCAAATCCTGCCGGCAACCTTGCATACGACGTTACCGACTATCTAACCGACCAGCTCAATGCCAAATGGTATGCAACCCTGACACCAATAGAGGGACTGTCCATTACCGGTACTGTCGGTTATTTCCTTGACAATACACGCTACCACAATCTTGGCAACCCGTTCTACGGCCAGAGTTCCAACTACGGAGGCTCCGCTTCCCAGGCAACCGACCGCACCCGTGCCATAAATATCCAAGGACTTGCCAACTACCAGCGTACTTTTGCCGACGTGCATGACATCGACGTGCTCGTGGGATATGAAAGCTACGACCTCAATTTGGAAAGCCTCCAGGGAGTAGGATATAACATATATCTCCCCGACAGCTGGGTGATGAACAACACCATTGACAACAAGATCCCCTACGGTTCTGTCAACGAATATGCCACGAGAGGTATCTTCGGCCGCATAAACTATAGCTATAACTCCCGTTATTTCTTCAGCGCAAGCGTACGCCGCGACGCTTCTTCGCGTTTCGCACCCGGAAAGCGTTGGGGTACGTTCTGGTCAGTGTCAGGTGCGTGGGACATCGCCAAAGAGACGTTCATGCACTCCGCAGAATGGATCGACCAGTTGAAATTCAAAGCATCTTTCGGCCAGCAGGGTAACGACAACCTCGGCAGAGGCTACTATCCCTGGCAAGACCAATACACCATATCCGGCTCCAACGGAGTGTGGTCAGACGGCACTTTATACCGCAAAGGCAACCCCGACATCACATGGGAGACTTCCAACAGCTTCAATATCGGCTTTGACTTCAGTTTCAACGAGGGTATGGTAAGCGGTACGATCGAATACTTCAACCGCCAGACATCCGACATGCTTTACAACAAGCCGGTTTCACCTTCGCTCGGTTATAGCTCAATCCCAATGAATGTTGGTTCGATGCGTAACAACGGTGTTGAAATAGAACTCAATGTGCGTCCCATCGCCACAAAGAACGTCACATGGGATATCAATGCCAATATCACCACAGTTGGCAACAAGGTACTTAAACTCCATCCCGACCTTCACGGTCAGCTCATCAGCGGAAGCCGTATCTATAGGGAAGGCGAATCAATGTATCAGCTGTATTACGTAAAATACGCCGGCGTTGACCCTGCAACCGGTCTTGCCCTTTACTGGGATGCCAATCCGGTGCTTGACGCAAACGGCAACGAACAGAAAGACGAAGCCGGAAACATCATAGTAGGAGAGGAATTCATTTCCACAAATTATAACCATGCCTATAACTACAATCGCAGATCAACCGGCAACATCATGCCTAAAGCATACGGTGGTTTCGGCACCAACCTCGCGTTCTTCGGATTTGATTTCAGCATGTCGTTCGCATATCAATTTGGAGGAAAAATCCTCGACTATACTTATCAAAACCTTATGCACAACGGAAGCAGCTACCTCGGTCAGAACTGGCATCAGGATATCTATAAGGCATGGACACCGGATAATCCCAACACCGATGTGCCCCGTCTTGACTCACAGGATTCTTACACCAATTCAAATTCCACACGTTGGCTGACATCGAGCAATTATCTTTCACTCCAGAATATAACTCTCGGATATACGCTGCCGAAGAAAATCGTGGAAAAAATGCATATTAGCAACATCCGGATTTATGGGGCTGCCGAGAACCTTTTCCTTCTTTCGACAAGAAAAGGTCTTGACCCGCGTCAAGGCTATGTTTCGTCTAACGGTGCCACCTATAAGGGGTCTCGTTGCATCTCGGGAGGCATAAGAGTTGAATTCTAATCACTTTTTATTTAAAAGAACCAAAATGAACAACAAGATAAAAATCGTGACCTTTTCTGCATTGGCTTCAATGTCGCTTGTCGGATGTAACGACCTCGATACGCAGCCTCAAGACAGATACGTGACAAGTCAGGAAAAGTCAGACGCCATCGCCAACAAACCGGAACTGGCGGCAGCCGGCGTAGTAGGTATATCGTCAACCTACAACCAATATGAAGCTGTTTATACACAGCATATCGATTTTGGGTGGCCTTCCGTATTGATGCAGCTCGATGCAATCGGACCGGACGTAGTGTCGGAGAACATCGGTTACAACTGGCTTGCATTTTCAGGAGATTATGATTATGGCGACAACAACAATTATATGAACAATATGGCATGGTATTATGCCTATAAGGTCATAAAGTCGGCCAATGACGTAATCGCCAATATCGACCCGGAGACAACTGATCCACAACTTCAGCTTTATGCTTCACAAGGGTATGGCAATCGTGCTTACCAATATTTCATGCTCGCGCAGATGTTTCAATACACATATAAGGGGCACGAAACGCTTCCCTGTGTGCCGATTATAACCGATGTCAACGCCAACCAGGCGGCATCGGAGGGAGCTCCGCGAGCTACCGTGGAAGAAGTTTACACGCAGATTCTTACCGACATTGACAAGTGCATCTCCAACCTTTCCGAATGCGGACTCGGCGTAGATAAAATTGCCGAAGCAGGTACGAAGCGTTTTATTTCCCTCGGTGTTGCGTATGGACTTCGCGCACGTGTCAATCTTGTAATGAATAATTGGCAAGCGGCTGCCGACGACGCAGAAAAGGCAATTTCCGTATCTGGGGCAGTACCGTCATCTATAGCGGAGGCTTCAAGACCTACCTTCAGTAGTTCTGACGAAAAAGACTGGATGTGGTGCATATATATCCAGGAGGTTGACCGTGTCGTTACCTCGGGAATCGTCAATTGGTATTCAATGATGGGTTCGTTTAACAGCAACGGATATTCGTCTGCCGGAGCATGGCGTATGATAAACAAGGCGCTTTTCAATACAATTCCCGAATCGGATTGCCGTCGAGGATGGTTCCTTGATGCCGATGGCAAGAGCAAAAACCTCAATGCCAGCCAGACGGCTTTCGTCACCGAGTTTAAATGTCCGCCATACACGCAAGTTAAATTCGGTCCTTACAAAGACGTTGTCGGCACATCGACAAATGCTAACGACTACCCGATGATGCGCGTAGAGGAAATGTATCTGATTCAAGCTGAAGCCACAGCTATGGCGGGGAATGCCGCTGGAGCGAAGACTATTCTTGAGAACTTCCTCAAGACATACCGTGATCCCAATTACTCATGTACGGCAACCGACGCAGCCGGTATGCAGGAGGAGGTATGGCGTCAGCGACGCATAGAACTTTGGGGCGAAGGATTCTGCTATCTTGACCTTCTCCGCCTTAACAAAGGACTCGACCGTCGTGGTGGTGGATGGGAAAGCGCATGGGTATATAATGTGCCAGCACCCCTTAAACCATTCCTAATCCCCAACAACGAGATGGAAGCAAACCTCGCCATCGGAGCAAATAATGAGGGTTGGAGCCGTCCTTCATCGGTCGATGACTTCTAAACATGCCATATAGAATTATTAAATACAGAATCAAAATATGAAAATAAATAGAATTGCCCTTTCATTTTTTGCAGTTTCTGCAATGATGCTCGCATCTTGTTCGGAAGGCAAATACTGGGATGAACCCTCCGATGCCGGACAGGTTTACGCATTCCCCAAGCCTGCCGAAACTGTGAGCGTTCCGGCTGACGGGACTATCCCGTCGAGTTATGATGTGACAATCACCCGAAACAACAGCGGAGCCGAAGTTACAGTTCCGGTGACCTTTACATCAAATTCACCCCTACTTACAGGAGCATCAAGTGTAACTTTTGCAGCAGGCAGTTCTTCCGCCGTTTACACCATCAATATAGCAGAGGGTGTGAAGGCAGGTCTGAACTATACTGCAAAACTTGTGATTGCGGAAGATAAAGATGCCACGATCCATGTGGATTCTAAGAATCTATCTTACGATTTCAAACTTTCACAAGTACTGGTGCTAAAATGGGAAAGCCGGGGAACAGCCGCAACGATTTCAGCAAAATGGGTAGGCAACGAAGATCTTATTGATATCCCGGTGGAAGAAGCCGTAAATTATCCTATCGAGGGTCAACGTTTGATGCGCCTTGTAAGCCCTTATTGGTATCTTGAGCCCGAGGTTGCAGAGCAAGGATATAACCTCGAATTCTACCTTGATAAAGACGGCAATGCAGACTCTATGGCCTCCACATGGCAGTTTATGGGAGAATCCGATCCCGACTATGGATATTTCTTCTTCGGATGTCCTGCCAATTATGGCGGTTATTTCATAAACGAAGACAATGTGTTCGTTATGAACGGAGTAATTGGATATTCAAGTTCCCTTTCGGGTTCCGGTTTGACAGCCGGATGGTATGAAACCCTCCAGTTCATCTGGTCGGATTATGGTAAATAACGATTGCTTTTAGGCAATTCCGAATTATAAATGGAAGGGGATATGTCCGTATGGCATCTCCCCTTCCTGTTTTAAATTATAAAAATCGTTAATTATTTTTGAGCATTATAGACTTAAAAGATAAATTATTATTACCTATGAAAAAACTTCTGACAATTTTATTCGGAACGGCTTGTCTGGGTATGCCGGCATTAGGAGAAACACTGACTCCTTCGCAAGCGCTCGAACGTGTTTTTTCCGGTTTTACAAGATCTTCCCAATTCCGGGATTACAATCTTTCTCTTGCCTTAACAAAACATTCAGGCGACGGAGAGGCTTGCTTATATATATTCGATAATACCGGCGGCGGATTCATGATTTTGAGCGCGGACGATGTTGCTGCGCCGGTACTGGGATATTCTGATAATGGCAGATTCGATGCTACGGATGTTCCTCCGCAACTTGAGTGGTGGCTTTCCGAATATAGTCGCCAAATAGAATATGCACGTGAAAACGGATTGCCTACCTATTCGTATTCCGGAGTAAGTAATGGTAGGGAGCCGGTTGTGCCACTTTTGAAAACTTCTTGGAACCAAAACTCTCCTTACAACAACGACTGTCCCGTAATCAACAGGAGAAAGGCTCCTACGGGATGTGTGGCAACTGCCATGGCGCAAATCATGAAACGCTGGGATTACCCTGAAAGGGGAACCGGGACCGGGTCGATAACATTGCCGGGTACGGATAAAACCGAAACAATGTTGCTTGGAGCCGAGCCTTTCGACTGGGACAATATGCTCCTTTATTATTCAGGCGACTATAACGAAAATCAGGCAAAAGCCGTGGCTTATCTCATGAAGGCTTGCGGATATGCAGTGGATATGAATTATACGCTCTCCGGCTCGGGAGCCATTTCTTTTAATGCGGCAAGGGCTCTTATAGATAATTTCGGGTATAATCCGGCAATCAGATATTGTGAACGAGATTATTACACTACAACGAAATGGGAAGGGATGATTTATGAGGAACTTGCCAACGGGCGTCCCGTTTTATACGGGGGACAATCCACCTCAGGAGGTCATGAATTCGTTTGTGACGGATATAACGCTGACGGATACTTCCATTTCAACTGGGGATGGGGAGGAATGAGCGACGGCTATTTTACACTTGATGCATTGAATCCTGACGCTGTAGGTACGGGAGGAGGCGAAGGAGGAGGGTTCAATTTCAGCCAGGACATCATAATCGGAATCCAACCCACCCCTATGGCAGACTCCGACATGGCAATCACCCAGATGGGCAACCTTTCGGTTTCTGAAAAATCCGGCATTTTCATTTTCTCGCTTTCCAACAATGGATGGTGGGTGAACATGGGGTTAAGCGAAGCTGATGTTGAACTCGGTTTCTCAATAGAACCAATGGACACTACTTCCGGAAACACAATATATGTATCGTTTGGCAGTAAAGTACTTTCACCGCCCGTAGTAAACAAAACAGAGGAAGGAACTTACCTCAGCTATTACGGATGGACCGGCCGACAAATGAAAGGCATACCTTCAGGACTTGCCGACGGTGAATATAAAGTCACCCTATGTTGCCGTTCCAATGGCTCACGAAATGGGACCTGGACTCCTGTACTTGCTTCCTCCGATTGTTACAATTATGCTATTTTCACCAAAACAGGCTCTTCATATTCTTTCCATGAACTTCCATATCTCAACATGGTAATTAAGGAGGGGATGCCGGCTTCAGAATTATTTTACGGATGTGCCGCAAAATTCGCCTTGACCATAGAAAATAAATCAGACAGGGAACTTACGAGAGGGTTTTATCCGAGACTCTATCTCGACGACAAAATGCAGATGTCCGGAGAGGGAATAGTGGTTACTCTACAACCCGGAGAAACTGCAACTAAAGAATTCACCACAGTTTTCTCTCTTGATGATGAAGCGTTTGTGCCGAGCGTGGAGCAAGATTATACGTTATGTTTTTATGACCCGATAACAGCAACAACTTTTGACTGGGCAAAGAATGTGACAATGAGGATGGATCCCGGCGAAGTGTCGATAGTCATTTCCGATTTTAAAATGGAAGGATTAAACAGTAGTTTAATCGATACCCCCAACAACGGCTACCAAATGGTTTTTGATGTTGTAGATAAAAGTGTGATACCCTTTAGTTGCGAAATAACAAACACTGGAGACTTCTTTGGTTATCCGGTTGCTGCATTGATATTTCCGGAATCATTGAAAGGAAATAATATCGCCTCCGTAAATTTAGGACCTACTCCGACTTTGGGAAAGGGGGAGTCTGCAAAAATAGAGGGAATCCTCGATTTTTCTGATGCCGAATCCAATGCAATATATGCAGCTGCTATTTTTATCGATAAGACTGATGGAGTAGAACAGGTAGCCGAGGCACCATTACTTTTCTTCAGAATTACGTCGTCTGGTGTGACCGAAATCTCCGATAATGGAGACGGCATTTCAATAACCTATGAACGAGAATCAAATGAACTGAAAGTCATTTCCTCATTGACCATTAAAAATGTAAGCGTAATGACTTTGTCGGGGGCGGTGGAAGAACTTCCGATTGCAGCCGACGGAGTTGCAGCCTCCGCGTCGTTGAGCCATCTTCCCAAAGGGATCTATGTGGTGACGGCCACCGATGCCGACGGCAGAAGCCGCTCGATGAAGATAGCGAAGTAAGTTAAAGGTTTAAAGTTTAATTTAGACCAGAGAACATAGAAACAGTAGTATTTTATTTGTTTGGACAGTAGGTGTGTTTTTTAGACAAGAGAACAGGAGAAACAGTAGATAATATAGTTCTTTAAGTTGTTAAACTATTGAATATAAATAAATATCCTCTGCGAACTTTGCGGCTCGGCGTGCGCCCCCTTACCAATAGCATTGCGAGAGGCGATAGCAGGCGAAGGAGTTTACGTGAGAAGAATACGAGAGAAAAATGTGTGTAAAAACTCACGCTGAGGTGCGGAGCACGCAAAGTTTTTTCGCTAAGGATTTTATAATCTCCTGTTGCTCCTGTTCTCTTGTCTTTTTTATTGACAGGAGCACGGGAGAACCATAGAAACAATAGAATTTTAATTGTCAAAATTAATCTACTGTTTCCACGTTTCTCTTTTCGTTAGCACTCAAAAGAGTGTCCTGACACGGAATAAATGATTACTCAAGCCATGTCGGGAATGAAAAAATGGCATAAAGAGGAATATTCACCAATTTTTCTTGCTCACGGTATGCCCTCATAGAAAACCTGATTCCCAAGGGAAGGTGATTGCTATCGCGGAAATTACCCAATGATTTTGATTTTACATTGTCCTCGGCTTTCACTTCTATCGGCACTGCGGCTTTATTAAACTTGATTATGAAATCAACTTCCATTCTTGAATTGTCAGCACTGTAATAATATACCTTTCTATCTATGTCACAAATAAGTTGCTGCAAAGCATAAGATTCAGTAAATGACCCTTTATACTGTTCATATAAATTGGAACCTATCAGTATTTCCGCAGGATCTGCGTCAACCATAGCGCCATAGAGACCACAGTCAAGCAAATACAATTTGAAAGCATTAAAATCCTCATAGAAAGACAACGGCAATTTTGGAATAGAAATACGATTTACCTTGTTTACGATGCCGGCATCGGCAAGCCATTGTATGGCAATCTCGAAATCAGCGGCACGCGCACCTTTGCGGACCGCCGAAAATATGAATTTCTTATTCTCTTTTGCCAATTGTGCGGGCAATGATTCAAGCACAAGCCGAATTCTCTCCACTTCTCTTTTGGGTGCATGCTTCGATATGTCGTTCTTATAGGCTGTCAGAAGAGCCTTTTGAATCTCTCTTACTTTCAAAACACCTTTTCCGGTTATATAAGCAAATACAGCCTCGGGCATTCCTCCCGTGAAATAATACTGACGCAGGAGACTTATACATTTCCCGTGAACTGTATTCACGATACCTTTATCCGCATTCCTTATTAATTCCGCTATTTCCATCTCGCCGACAGCATGAAGGAATTCCTCGAAATCCATAGGATACATTTGAAGAAAATCGACCTTACCGACCGGAAATGATATCCCCGAATTGAGGGTAATGCCAAGCAAAGAACCGGCGACCGCTACATGAAAACCACGTTTGTTCTCACATAGATATTTGAGTGCCTGTAGCCCTGCCGGCACTTCTTGAATCTCATCAAAAATAATCAATGTGTCATCCTTGACAACCGGCACTTTAGTTATCGCCTCCACCGACCTTATTATTCGATCGGTGTCGTAATCTGCAAAGAGCGCTGGAGCGAGAGGCTCATTGTCGCAAGAAATATACGCCATATTTTTATACTCATTTCTGCCAAACTCTTTTAGAATCCAGCTTTTACCCACCTGTCTGGCACCTTGCAGAATCAGAGGTTTCCTATCACTATCAGCTTTCCATTCAAGAAGCTTTTCATATATCTTTCTTTTCATCTCCACTCTTAATAATGAAGTTACAAAATAACAAATTTTTATCCAACCCCACAACAATAAATACAAAAATCTGCTGTAAAAATCCATCCATTATCACATAAATCTGCTGTAAATACCCATATAATTCAACAAAAATCTGCTGTTAATTCAGGTCAAATATCACATAAATCTGCTGTAAGCCGGTTGTTTTGCTTTATTGTATAGGCAGAACATAAATTATTTGTGCAATTTTACAGGTTCTTCAACACCCTATGTCAAATCTCCATAAAATATTTAGCGTTTTACCTGTAAATTCAAAGTAATTGGTTAACTTTGTGTTCTAATCTATAATAAAGTACAGTATGTGAATGTAAAATATCCTGTAAGCGAGCAGAATTTCCGGAATCTGCGTAATAACGGCTATCTATATGTCGATAAGACGGCATACATTCACCGGCTTGCCAATCCCGGCGGCTACTTCTTCCTCAGCCGTCCCCGGCGATTCGGAAAAAGCCTTATCCTTAACTGTTTCTACACCGGTTATCTTACTATAAAAGCCTACGACCCAGAATATCAGGAATTCACTTTGGGATATCCCAACACGGAAGTACGCACAGGATTTTTCAACTCTCTCCTGCAAGCCGTAAAAGGTTGGGATTATATCCTTTGACTTTTTATCTTTTTTATATCTCCACTCTGCGAACTTTGCGGATCGGCGTGCGAAACCCTTACCGAGGGCGTTGGATGAGCTTATGATGTCTTTTACTTTCAATAGGCGGTCAATATTTGCGTGGGTTAAAGATTTTTTGTAACTTTGCAGGCCATTTGACGGGATCGCGACCTGTCAAGCCAATTAAAACATAATAATTTTAACTGCAGAAAATTAGAATGAAAGCTAAAATTCATCCCGAAAACTACCGTGAGGTTGTTTTCAAAGATATGTCGAACGACGAGACATTCATCACCCGTTCGACAGTGGCAACCCGTGAGACCATCGAAATCGACGGCAAGGAGTATCCTCTCGTAAAGCTTGAGATCACCTCCGCTTCTCACCCCTTCTTCACCGGCAAACAGAAACTCGTCGATACCGCAGGACGCGTCGATAAGTTCCGCAGCCGCTACGGCAACCGCACGAAGAAGTAAAAACCGCTACGCTTTCAGACCAATAGAAAGTTTAAGGTTTAACGTTTAAGGTTTAGACAATAGCATCGCGCTATTATCTAAACCTTATTTTTTTGTTTAAACCTTAAAGGTTAAACCCCATGCTCGATGATTCGAGATAGGAAGTGAGGATGAGGACAGCCGCCATCTCGTCGGCCCTACCCTTTTCGGCCCGCTGCTTCTTGCTGAAACCACCCGCAAGCATTTCGCGGTGGGCAATCGCGGAAGTGAAACGCTCGTCAACCATCACAACTTTCATCCCGGGCATTTCCTTGCTCAGACGGTTGAGGAACGGACGGATATAGTTCATGCTTTCGCTCGGATTCCCGTGCATGTCGCGCGGTTCGCCCACCACGATTTCATCCACCGTTTCACTCGCACAATAATCTTTGATAAAATCCATAAGGTCGCAGGTCCTGACCGTAGGCAACCCGTTCGCACAGATACGCAACACGTCGGTTGCGGCCACACCGCAACGCTTCCTGCCATAATCTATCGCCAATATTCTTCCCATATCATTTTTCTTTATCGGGTTTGCAGCCCTACCCTGCATTTCTGTTCAAATTTAATGATATATTTTGTGGTATGCAAATAATGCGTGATTCATAGAGAATTTCAACGACGGGTTAACACTCATTAACAGAATTTGAAACCCGGACGACTTTATCACCGCTTTTTGCCTTTCTGTCGTAACGCCGGGGGTTTCCACCGATTTTGTTTGTATCCACGTTTTTTCCGAAATAATTTTGCACCGGGTTAAGTAAAAGAAATTAAATATGAAAATAAAACTACTGGTCGCACCACTCGCCGTCATGGCGGCAATGTCTGCCACGGCACAAGACAAAGCGATATTCTCCGACCTCTCGCCGGAAAACGTGACCGACACGGCCACGGGACAGATGCCGGCAAAATGGACATTCGACGATTGCGTGGATTGGGCCATACGCAACAGCACGGACGTGAGGAAGATTATGCTTTCCATCCTCCAGGCAGACGAAGAAATCGGCGCCGCGAAAGACGCGTGGCTCCCTTCGGTGGGATTTTCCACAAGCCACAGTTTCACCAACTACCCATCGCCGGAAGAGGGACGCAACGGCAACACTTACGGAAGTTCTTACGGCATCAACGCATCATGGACCGTATGGGAAGGGAACATCCGCAAATACCGTCTTGAATCGGCAAAAATAGCGCGCCAACAACAAGACCTCGCGGGCGACGATGCCATCAAAAACATAAAACTCGGAATCCTCCAGGCCTACCTCAACACGATGTATGCCAAAGAAGCCGTGGAAATAGCGCGCCAAACCCTTGAGGTAAGCACGTCGCAAACCGAACGCGCCAAGCGCCTGATGGAATCGGGACGGTCGTCGAAAGTGGAGTACGCACAGATAGAGAGCCAGATGGCGCAAGACCAATACAACCTCGTGCAGGCGGAAAGCAATTTCGCATCCTCCAAAATGACCCTGAAAAAAATATTGCAGCTCGGTTTGGACTACGACATGCAACTCGCCGATTTCTCTTTTTCGGATGCCGACGTCAACACTCCCCTGCCTACGATGGACCAGACATATTCTTTCGCCGCCTCATGGCTCCCCGGCATTAAGAGCAACGACCTGAGCAAGGAGATCTATGCCAACGACATCAAGATTGCAAAAGCGGGCAACCTGCCGACAATCGCCCTGCAAGGCGGCGTAGGGTCGGGCTATACTTCGGGTGGACCGTCATGGTCTTCGCAGATGGGACACGGTTTCAACGAGAATATCGGCCTCTCGCTTTCCGTGCCGATTTATGACGGCAACGCCACCCGCCGCTCCGTAGCCAAGGCGAAACTGGCAGCCCTCGAATATGACCTCAACAAGGAGAACCTGCTCGACGAACTCTCGCAGACCATCGAGAGCCTATATATCGAAGCCAACAACTCCAAGGCGAAATACGCGTCGGGAATCAAACAACTCGAAGCCACCCAACTTACGGCACAACTCGTTGACCGCCAGTTTGAATTAGGCTACGTAAATCCGCTCGACCTGCTGACAGCCCACAACAATCTCGTCAACGCCAAGCTCGAACTCCTCCAAAGCAAATTCATGGCAATCCTCTCCAACAAGACCATAAATTATTACGCCACAACGGAGGTGAGTCTCCCTTGACGAGCGTATTCCGAGTGTTGCAAAATCAATAGGAATGTAGGGACATGCCTCCGGCATGTAGTATTTGAAAACCAAATTGTTAATCAAACATGCCAAAGGCATGTCCCTACATTTTAACATCCTTCCACATCAAAAATAATATCAAAAACAATGAATAAAAGCATACTTACCATTCCGGCGGCAGCCTTTATAATTGCAGCCGCATCTTGTTCGAAGGAGCAAAAAATGGAACTTGAAACCTACACGGCCGAGCTTACCACGATTTCGGAAACCGTCACCGCCACAGGCACGATGGAATCTGTGACACAAGTGGATGTCGGCACACAGGTGACCGGCATAATCGACAAACTCTATGCCGACTACAACGACCACGTGCAAAAAGGGCAGCTTCTTGCGGAGTTGGAGAAAACCCTTCTCGACAGCGAGCTGAAGAGCGCCGACGCCAACATGGCCTCCGCCAAGGCAAGCTACGAATATGCCAAAAAGAACTACGAGCGCGACAAGGCGCTCCACGACGAGCAGCTAATCTCCGACTACGAATTCCAGACATCAAAGCGTGACTACGACGTGGCAAGGCTCAGCTACGAAAAAAGCCAGGCCGACCGCGTGAGAGCTGCCAAAAACCTCAACTATGCGGAAATCTACTCCCCCATCGACGGAATTGTGATTTCACGCGAGGTGGAAGTGGGACAGACAGTGGTTTCCAGCATGAACGTGGCGAACCTCTACGTAATCGCCGACCTCGAAAACATGCAGGTAGTGGGCAACGTGGATGAAGCCGACATAGGCCAAGTGAAAACCGGACAGCACGTAACGTTTACCGTCGATTCTTACCCCGACGACGTTTTCTCCGGCACCGTGACGCAAGTGCGCCTCAACCCTACTACGGAGTCTAACGTCGTGACCTACGAGGTAATCGTCAACGCCCCCAACCCCGACCTCAAACTGATTCCCGGCATGACCGCCAACCTGACGATCTACACGCTGGAACAGAAAGACGTGCTCGCCGTGCCTCTGAAAGCCCTCAAATTCCAGCCCATGCCCGACGATGAGAAAAACAAAGGGTTGCCCGTGCCCGTCGCCCTGAAAGAACCGGCGAAAACCTCGATATGGATAGAACGAGATGGCAAACTCGTGCAGACAGCTGTGGAATTGGGAGTGTCAAACGGAATTTACCAGCAGATCACATCCGGACTAAAGAAAGGCGACAAAGTGGCCCTGCAATACAACCAGCTTCAAGACAAACCTGAAAAAGGGAACGCAGAAGAAAACCCGTTTATGCCTAAACCCCCGGGCGCACGTAAAAAATAATGACCGCCATGGCTAAAGAAATAATCAAGATAGAAAACCTCAAACGGTATTTCAAGGTCGGAAGCGAGACCGTGAAGGCTTTGCGCGAGGTGTCGTTCACCATCTATGAGGGGGAATTCGTGACCATCATGGGCACTTCCGGCTCGGGAAAATCGACCCTCCTCAACACCCTCGGATGCCTCGACACCCCCACCTCGGGGGAATATCTCCTCGACGGCATTCCCGTAAGGGGGATGGGGAAGAACGAACGCGCAAAGATAAGAAACCGCAAAATCGGTTTCATTTTCCAGAACTACAATCTCCTCCCCAAGACCACGGCCCTTGAAAACGTGGAACTCCCCTTGCTCTACAACTCGGCGGTAAGCGCGAAGGAACGTGCGGAAAGAGCCGAAAAATGCCTCAGGGAGGTAGGACTGGGCGACCGCCTCTACCACAAGAGCAACCAGATGTCGGGCGGACAGCAGCAACGCGTGGCCATTGCCCGCGCCCTCGTCAACGACCCGGTGCTAATACTCGCCGACGAGGCCACCGGAAACCTCGACACCCGCACCTCCTTTTCCATCCTCACCCTCTTCCAGAGGCTCTACAAGGAAGGACGCACAATCATCTTCGTGACCCACAACCCGGAAATAGCCCTCTATTCCTCGCGCAACATCACCCTGCGCGACGGACACATAGTGAGCGACGAATATAACAACGATATCCAGTCTGCCGAAGAGGTGTATAAAAACCTTCCGGAGGAAACCGACTGACAATCATTTTTTGACGACATGAATATCAAGAATCTTCTAAAAATAGCGTTGAAGGCCCTCAACAACAACAAAATGCGTTGTTTCCTGACGATGCTCGGAGTCATCATAGGCGTGGGGGCGGTGATTGCCATGCTTGCCATCGGGCAGGGGTCGAAAAACTCCATCAAGGCGCAGATTTCCGAAATGGGAAGCAACATGATAATGATATTCCCCGGCGCGGAAAGGCGCGGAGGAGTGAGGCAAAGCAGCAGCGACATGCAGACGCTAAAACCGTCGGACTACGAAGCCCTCGTGACGCAGGCCACCACGATAGCCAACATCACCCCCTCCGTCAACGGTTCGGGACAATGGGTGAACGGCAACAACAACTACCCTTCGCAGGCGCAGGGGGTCAACACACAGTATCTCGACATACGACAGCGGCGCGTGGCGAAAGGGGAAATGTTTACCGAGCAAGACATCAAGAGCGCGGCGAAGGTGTGCGTGCTCGGAAAGACGCTCGTTGACAACCTTTTCCCCGACGGCACCGACCCCATAGGGAAAGTGGTAAGATTCGGCAAAATACCGCTTACCGTAATCGGGGTGCTCGACGAAAAAGGCTACAACACTATGGGACAGGACCAGGACGACCTCGCCCTGCTCCCCTACACCACCGTGATGAAACGCATCCTTGCCACCGACTACTTGCAGGGAATCCAGGCATCGGCAGTCAACGAAGAGATGACCGACATGACCATAGCGGAAATCACCGACATCCTGCGCACGCAGCATAAACTGCGCGACGGCGAGGAAGACAACTTCACCATCCGCTCCATGCAGGAACTCGCGGAAATGATTTCCTCCACCTCGTCGATGATGACGGTGCTTCTGGCAGCCGTGGCGGGGATATCGCTTCTCGTGGGGGGCATAGGCATCATGAACATCATGATTGTGAGCGTCACCGAACGCACCCGCGAAATCGGACTCCGCATGAGCATCGGCGCGCGTGGCAAAGACATCATGATGCAATTCCTCATCGAGGCGGTGATAATATCGGTCACCGGCGGAATACTCGGCATAATCATGGGGGCCCTCGCCACTTGGATGATTGCGCTCTTCGCCCACTGGCCCGTGCAGATCGACGCTTCGTCGGTGGTGCTTTCGTTTGCCGTCTGCACAATAATCGGCGTGATTTTCGGTTTTTATCCTGCGGCGAAGGCTTCCAACCTCGACCCGATAGAGGCTATAAGATATGAATGACAACAACAGCAACAGATTGAGTAGGTTGGGAGGAACGGCGACAGTGATTCTGCTGTCGTTCCTCCTGTTTTATTTCCCGTCGATGCTCGCCATCCTCAACCGTGGCGACGAGCCGATAGGATGGACGGTGATGAGTGTGATAATGGCCACGTTCTACACGGCGGTGTTTTGCGTCAATTATTTCCTGCTCGTGCCGAGGATGCTTATCAGAAACGACAAAAAGACACTCTATTTCCTGTCGAACTTCTGCATAATCGTCGCGCTTTGCAGCCTTGTGCCCATCTGGTTTGAAACCCACGGAGGGCTTCCGGGACCACGCCACAGACACCAGACGTTCCTAACCCTCGGGGAATATATGATGGGCTATCTCCGGTTTGTGATCCGCGACGGCATCATGATGGTGCTCGCCGCCGGACTCGCCTACGCCCTGCGTCTCTCACGCGAAAGGGAAAGCGTGCGTCGCCGCGAACTCGAGCTCAACGCCGAACGCCGCCAGATAGAACTTCAAAGCCTTAAGGCGCAGCTAAACCCCCATTTCCTTTTCAATTCGCTCAACAACATCTATGCGCTCATCGGGTTTGCACCGGAGCGCGCCCAACAGGCCCTCCACGACCTCAGCAGCCTCCTGCGGTTTATGATCTACGATTCGGCGTTGCCGACCGTGCCGCTCTCGAAAGAGATACAGTTCATTTCGGAATATGTGGAGCTAATGCGCCTAAGGCTAAACGGGAATGTAGTTTTGAAATGCACGGTACCTGAAAATGTACCGGAGAATCTGTACGTAGCCCCCTTGCTCTTCCTCACGCTCGTGGAGAACGCATTCAAGCATTTCGCCCCGAATCACGACGGAACTTTTATCGACATATCCATAAGGACGGCCAACGGCAAACTATCCTGCGAGGTGACCAACTCTTTCCGGGAAGAGGAAAAAGACGGGGGACCGCAACAGGAAGGACACGGAGTGGGACTGGAAAACGTAAAAAAGCAACTCGGACTCCTTTACCCGGGCGCCTACACCATCCGCACCGGCGGGGAAAAAGGCATTTTCAGCGCGATAATTTCCATTAAGGAGGATTCATTGAAACTCAGAAAATAATAACCGTTTCTCAAAAAGGAGACCACAGACATGGAGACAACCCTTAAATGCATCATAATCGACGACGAACCGCTTGCCCGCGAACTCATAAAAAGCTACGTTGACAAAACCCCGGTGCTGGAGTTGGAGGGGGCGTTCGAATCGGCCGCCGACGCAATGAAATGCGTGATGGGCGGCGATATCGACGTTATCTTCCTCGACATCAACATGCCGATGCTCAACGGCATAGAGTTTGCAAGCGTCATCCCCCCTTCGGCAAGGATTATTTACGTCACCGCCTACGAACAGTATGCTCTGCAAGGGTTTAAGGTGAACGCCCTCGACTATCTTCTGAAACCCGTGAGCTATCCGGAATTTCTGAAAGCCGTGGGGAAAGCCGTGGAATGGCACACGATGCGCCGGGCTGCGACGCGGGAAAACAAAACACACACCGGAATGATAACCGTGAAAGCCGACCACCGTCTCGTGCAGATGCGCACGGATTCGATAAGGTATATCGAAGTGCAGAAAGACCGCGTGATATTCTATCGCACGGAGGGGGAGCCGGTAAGCTCGCTGATGAGTATGAAAGAGATTGAGGAACAGCTCCCCGACGACATTTTCATGCGCATCCACCGCTCGTTCATAGTCAATCTGCGCAATGTGGAGATTGTGGAACGCGGCAGGGTGGTGTTCGGAAAGACCTACATTCCTATCTCCGACTCCCGACGCGAGGAATTTCTCGGCCGCCTCGGCAAATGAAACCGCCTCCGCCGCTTGCCGTCTTTCTTTCTACGTCTCTTTACGCCCTTGCGCGACAACATAAGCAACGGGAGATAACCCACCACGGCTATGAGGGAGAAAAGGAGTCCGCCTATGGTGCCGGCTGCCAGTGGAAACCAGAAGCTTTCCTTGCCGGTGCCGACAAGAAACGGTATGAAACCGAGCACGGTGGAAATTACGGTCAGGATAATCGGCATGATTTTCACACGGAAGGCCTGCATGTATAGCCTCAGCCCTCTCCGCCCCGTCTTGAAGCGGACGGCATCGTATTCGTTTATCAGATAGATGGCGGCATTGACGGTGATGCCGCTCAAAAGAATGAATGACGCAAACCCGCCCTGGTCAAATTTAAGGTCGAAAAACCAGAACGTCAGAAAAATTCCTACATACGACATAGGGATTACCGCCACGATTGCCAGCGGGCGCAACAAGGAATTGAAAAGCACCGAAGAGAGGAAGAATATTATAAGCGCAACCACGGCAAGTAGCCAATAGCGTGAATAATCCTTGTCGTTCCATTTCCAGCTACGTTCGTCGGATTCCGCCGAATATCCCGCCGGCAACATCGCGTTGAATTCCTCCAGCCTGCGGTCAAGCAGTTTTTTTCCCTGTTCGCCCGACCCTATATAGTCATATTGCAGACAAAGGCGATAACTCTGGTTCTCCTTCACAATATCCTGGGGCGCGCTGCCGCGTTCGAAAACGGCGAAGTCCGCCACCTTGTAATTTCGTCCGTTGATCTGCAACGGCACGTTGAGGAGCGACCACACATCGTAAGCCCGGCTTTGCGCCGACGAAAGGATTACCGGCTCCGCCACCTTTCCCGATTGGACAGTGCCGCATTTTATGTCGCGTCCGAACACCTTCGAAAGAGCCGAATAAAACTCCTGCACCGTTATTCCCCCTCCGGAAAGCGCACGGCGGTCAAGAGAAAGGTAATATTCGGTGTAGTCGTCTTTCCAGTATGAAAATTCCGATTTCACCTCCACCTCCTTTATACGGCGGTGGGTGAGCAGCGAATCGCGAAGCTGCATGGCGCGGGCTGTAAGTTCGTCGTAATTGAATCCCGACAACTTCACCCTGAAACTTCCCGCCGATTCCCTGACATCGTTGTTGAAACCGTTGTCGTCGAGACCATATACACTCCAGCTCCCCCCGCCGAGCGTCAGGGCCTTCGACACCACTTCCGATTTCAGACGGTAAGGGAAACCTCCTTTGGCGCCCTCCTTGGTGAAACGCACGCTTATTGACGCCTGACGGCCGTTATATACGTTGGTCTGGAACTGCCGGATTTCTTCGAATCCGGCCAGATAAGCCTCCATACGCCTCATCAAGGCATCCATCTGCGAAAGTGTGGCACCGTTGGGCAACGTGGCGTTGATGTAAAGCATTCTCTCCCCTTGGTCGCGGTTGAAATATCCCCCTTCCCTCACTTTGGAAAAAAACTGCCATCCCGACACTCCCATCAAAACCGCCATAAGGAGCAGGAAAGCCCAGCGCCAGCGGAGAGAAAAGCGGATGTAGCCACGGTATGCCTTATTGAAGAAGAGGTTAAGTTTTCTGACCCTTCTTCCCGGACGACGTTTCCGCCTCTTGATTCCGAAACGTTCGGCAAGGGGCGGAACCAGGAAAAGCGCGACAAACAACGACACCATAAGGTTGACAATCACCACAATCACGAAATCCTCAAGGTTGAGCCTCACGTCTTCGTCAAGGAAAAATACCACCACAAGGGCTCCGGCAGTGGTGAGAGTGGCGGCAAGTATGGCGGGGAACGCCTTGCGGTCGCGTCGGCGTATATAATGGTCACACATCACTATGGTGTTGTCGATTACCAGATTGAGCGATATGGTGATTCCCGCCAATGAATAAAGCTGGATTTCGATGCCCGACACCCAATAAAAAATCACTGCCACGGCAAGGTTTATCACCAGACTCACCACGATAAGCAAGGTATAGCGGAAATTGCGTGTGACGAGCACTATGAACACAAGGAGGATGAGCACCGTCAGTCCCGTGCGGAAATAAATCTTGTCGAGCTCTTCGCGGATGGTGTCGGTATTGTCGTTGCCGAGTATGAACCGCATGCCGGGAGGGGCCGCCTTTCCGGCCTCATCCATCACCGCCGCAACCCCGTGGCCCACTTCCAGTTGGTTGGCATCTTCCGCGGCAGTAACGTTGAGATAAAGCGAATTGAGGCCGTTGATTCGGAAATGCGAGGTGGGACTGCCCTCCGTAAGGGTAACTTTCACGATTTTATCGAGCGACACGTTTGCCCCGTCTTTGCCGGTGACCACGATGTCGGAAGCCACGAAATCGCCGGCTGCGCCACGCGGTTTCTTCACAAGCCTTATCAGCCCCTCCCCGCTCTCGGCCACCCCGAGGAACTCGGTGCCATAATGCTGCAGGATGGCGCTGCGGATGTTGTCGGGGGCAATTCCCAAAGAAGCTATGGCATCGGCATCATATTCCAGCCGCCACTCATTCGGCACCGCGCCGTAAAGCTGAACGGACTCCACTCCGGGTATGTCGGAAAGAAGCGGCACCACCTTGTCGTCGATATAGGTGTTGATCTCCATGGAAGTCATCGGCGACGTAACCGTATAAGTCATGAACGGCCCTGCCGCCTCTTTCTTGGCCTGGCGTGCGGACACCACCGGATATTCCACCCCTTCGGGCATCGACCCCCATAGCTGGCGCACTATGGTGGATGCTTCGAGACGCGCCATATCCATATCCACGTGACGGTCGAGACTGATGGTGACAGACCCGCTGCCGTTGCCCGAACGCGACTTGATGCCCTTCACGCCGTCGATACGGGCCAAAGCCCCTTCCAGACGGCTCGTCACCTCCTGCTCCACCACCCTTGCCGAATTGAAAGGCATGGAGAAACTCACCGTGAGCGAGGGCAATTCGCGCGACGGAAACAACTTGACGGGGAGAAGCGGAAGAAGCACGCACCCGGTCAAGGCGAGCACAATGAATATGAGTATTACGGAAAAACCGGATTTCATTTCACTTTATTGTCGAGGTCGAACTTACGGGCGAGCGGAATCATCATCTCGAAATCATAGAGGGTGAGCCGGCGCAGTTTATAATAGCTCAGCCAATAGTTTTTCAATGCCGAGATATAGTTCTTCGTAGCCTCCTGCCGGCGCGACGAAGCGAGCGTCATGCTGTTGAGGTCGGTCTTCCCTATCATGAAACGCTGCTGGGTCTGCGCGTAAGCCATATCGGAGAGGTCCATGGCCTCGCGCGCCGACTTGATGAGGTCTATCTGTATGTTGAAGTCATCTACGGTCATCATCACCTCCTCGTCGAGGCTCTGCTCCTCCTGGCGAGCGGCGATTTCCACCACGTCGAGATTGCTCAACGCCATGTTGTATTTCCCTTTCCTCACGCCCCAGTCAACGAGCGGGATTGAAAGCGACACCGACACCAGGTCCTGCCTCATGAGGTTGCGGTAGGCTGCCCCGAAATTGTCGCCCACCTGGTTGAAACCCACGCTGGCGTTGAACGATGCGGAAAACATGTTTTCCACCTTGGTGCGGTTGACCGTCTGCTTCGCTTCAAGCACATTCTGCTTATGCTGCAGAAGTTCGGGACTGTTGTCGCGGGCATAGGCAATGGCATCCGCCGCCGGGACGCTGCGCGACACAGGCAGCGACGGCAGCGTCACCTCGATGTCGGTGTTCTGGTCCATGCCGAGAAACGATGCAAGCTGGGCGTTGGCGCGTTTCAGTGCGATTCTCGTGTTTTCAAGCGAATTGCGCGCATTGACGAGGTCGAGCCGGAGAGTAAGGAGTTCCGCCTGCGAGATGGCCGCAATCTTAAACCGCCTCTCGCCGAGCGTATAGAGCGTGTCGGCCGAAGCAAGCGTCTCCTTCGCAAGGCGGTGTTCGGTCTGGGCGAGCGCAAGGTTGAAGAAATATGTCACCGCGCTTTCCGACACGGTCTCCATGTTGTAGATAAACTCTTTCTTTACCTTTTCATACTTCAGAGGCTCGATTTTCTTCTCCCATCTGAAAGCGTTGTAACCCAAAAGCTCCTGCGAATACCCCACCCTCACCGGCACACTTGAGAACTGGCTGAAATTGGAAGCGCCCATATTGTGCATATAGTCAAGGTCGCTCTCCACGAAAAACGTGCCGCCGAGCCAGTCGAAATTCTGCCTCACGTTGAGTGCCATCGAAGCGGAATAAGACTGCTGCGAACGATATACGTCGATATTGTTCTCGTAGTCATATCGCGAGGTGATGTCGCGGTAGTAGCGGGCCGGAGTAAGGTTGAGCGTAAGGCTCGGGAGCCTGTTGGCGCGAAACGAGCGGTAAGACCAGTAGCCCGCCTCATAAAGGTTGCGGAATCTGAACGCCGACAGCGAACTGTCGCCGGCAATCTCTATGGTGCGTTTCAGGTCGAGGGCGATCGGACCGGCGGCATCTGCAGCCGGCGCGGCAAGCAACGGCACGGCCACGCAAACTGCACGTAAGAAACCCGGCAACGCGATATTTATTCTATTTTTTTTCGACTTTATCATGTCTGCGATAGATGAGGAAATATACAAGAGGGATTATAAAGATACTCACCAGCGTGCCCACCACCATCGACCCTATCATGGCCACGGCAAGCGGACGCTGCAGCTGGCTCCCCATGTCGTCGGTGAAAAGCATCGGCACCATGGCGAGGATAGTCGTAAGCGAAGTCATGATTATCGGGCGCAGGCGACGCGTGCCGGCGGTGTGTATGGCTTCGAGCAAAGGCATCCCGCGGCTGCGGAGCACGTTGATGGCGTCAAGTTTCAGGATTGAGTCGTTGACCACGATTCCGCATGTCACTATTATACCTATGGCCGACATCAGGTTGAGCGTATTGCCCGTCAGCCAGAGTATAAGGAGTGCGAAAGCCGTATCCACGGGGATTTCGAGAAGCACTATCAGAGGTTGCGAAAAACTCTCGAACTGCGCCGAAAGGATGAAATACATCAACACTATCGACACGAGCAGGATAAACACCATCTCCCTCATCATTTTCGAATTGGAGAAAAACGAGCCGGTCAATTCCGCTTCCCAGCCGTCGTCGCCGATACTGGTTTCAATCGCCTCCACCACCTCCTTGGGGCGCTCTACGCCGTTGTATGCCAAGGGAAGGTATTCCCCGTTTTTACCGGCGTTTATCTCGCTGAAGTCAACCGATTTCTTTACCGAAACGAGATTCGAGAGTGGGATAAGGGCGCTTTTCCCATCCGATTTACGGCTTTCCACCATCGTCTCGGCAAGCATACGCTCAAGAGGTTTTCCCGACGAAGACACCGACACGGGCAGATATTCGCTAAACGACCGGAGGGTGGTGACGGCATCATCTTTGAATGCGGTCCTCAAAATGCGGTCAACGGACGAAGGGTCAACATTGTAGAGCGCCATCCTCGCATAGTCGGGAATTATGTCGGTCTGTTCGCGCAGGGCCATCGACTCGTCAGGTTCGCCGGCAGATGCAGCAATCCTCTCCTTCACCTCCAAATAAGCCTCTGGCGAAGCGCCGGTGCCTTTTTCACGATGGGTAAGGCGCACTTCCACGTCGGGTTCCGACGTGGAAAAAATCTTTTCGAATATGTTGGCGGGTGGATAGAAAGTGACGGAAGCTTTCGGATACGAGTCTTTAAGAATCCGTGAAACGGTATTCACTGTCTCACCGACATCTTGGGAGGACTCCGTTCGAAGATACATCTCCGCTTCGCTCTGCGAAAGGTCGGTGCCGTCGTCGAGCATATAATCCTGCACCCCTACGGCAGCCGAACTCTCCACTACGCGCGCGCCACACTTCGCAGTGATTTCATCCACCCTCTTCGCATTTTCCGAGGCCGTAAGCAGTTCGTTCCATTCTATGCGCACCATGGTTTCAACATGGTCGATGGAGGGCATACGCTCGGTGCGCATCTCCTCGAAAAACACCACCACGAGCGGCACCACCGCAACGGTGGCGCAAATCCACACCCATTTGTGGGCGAAAACCATGTCAATGCCTTTGTTATAGACGCGGGCCATCCAGGCGTCGATGCGCTTCGTTTCCTTCCACGGTCTTTCGGCAATACCTTCCTGTTTGTCCCCTTTCTTTTTTCTTCTTGAGAAGAATATGCGGTAAAGCACAGGAAGGAGCATTATCCCCACCACATACGACATAGCCAGTCCGGCGGTGAGTGAAAACGCCTGGTCGGAGAAAATGGCCCCGGCGATGCCGCTCATGAAAATCAGCGGCACAAACACCGCTATGGTGGTGAGCGACGAACTCAGCAGAGGGGTAATCATTTCGGTGGTGCCACGGTCGCAGGCATCGAGAAGCCCTGCGCCCCGGTGTCGCCACTGGGTGATATTTTCGGTCACTATCACCGAATTGTCTATCATCATCCCGACAGCCAGGATGAGGCCGGAGAGCGACACCACGTTGAGCGAGACATGGAAAAGATAGAAAAGAAGGAACGTGAGCACAAGCGCCACCACAATCGAAAGCCCGATGACGAAAGGTGTGCGCACATCGCCCATGAAGAGGGCGGTGATGAGAAACACGAGAATCAGACCCAACACAAGATTCTGGACAAGGTTGGAGATTGTGAAGTCGAGTAGGTCGGTCTGGTTGCGGCTGACCGAGAACTCCACCTCCGGATAACGCTTCTCCATCGAGGAAATGATGGAGGAAAGCGACTCCTTCATCTTGTCGATGTTCTCGTCGTTCTGCTTGATTACGGCGAGGGTGACGGCTCTTTTGCCGTTGTATTGCGAGAGTCCCTGCGGGTCGGTTTCCACAATCCCCACCTCCGCGATGTCGCCGAGACGGAAAATACGGTCGCCGTGGCGCAGATAGAGGTCGGCCACGTCATCGGGGGTGCGCAGCTGGTTGGCCACGTTGACGTTGTATTCGTAATACCCCTCCCTTACGGTCATGCTTCCGGGGGTGTAGTTGGCAGCCGAGAGGGCGGTTTCTATATCGGAGACGGCGATTCCGGCGGCATCTGTCTTTTCACGGTCGGGCACCACGCGGAGCATGCATTGCGGAATGCCGGTCACATCAACCATAGCCACTTCGGGGAGCTGCTCTATGCGCCGGCGCACGGTGTTGTCGGCTATCTGCGAAAGCTCAAGAAACGACATACCGTTTTCCCGCCCCTCTTTCAAGGTCATGTTGAGATAAAGCACCGGTATGTCGGTTGCGCTTGCCTTTATCGCTTTGGGACGCTGCATGTCGCGGGGAAGACGGTTCATTGCGGCGTCGATTTTCTCGTTGACGGCGATGAACGCAAGGTCGATATCCACGCCGTAGTCGAAATCCATACGTATTGTGGCGGAGCCGTCGCGCGTCTCGCTATGTATCTCGCTCAGCCCAGCCACTTGCTGCAACTGCCGCCTCACCGGGGCGGTGGCGGTGTTTTCAAGTTCGCGTGCGGAAGTGTTGTCGGCCACTATCCTCACCGTAATCCTCGGGATGTCGATTGACGGAAGGAGCGACACGGGGATGGCGAAATACGTCACCACCCCTATGATGACAAACGCAAGGAATGCCATCACCACGGCTATAGGTCGGTCAATCAGAAATTTTACCATAACCGGAGTCTTATTTCACAATCTTTACGGGAGCTTCATGCGCAAGGTTGACGTTTCCGCTCACAATCACCTCCATCCCTTCTTCAAGACCGTCAACGATGGTGTATTCCCCCATGTTTTCAAGTCCGGTATGCACGTAGTTCCACATCGCTTTGTCTTTTTTGTCGCCGACCGTGAAGACCACCTGTCGCCCGCTGCGGAGCACCACCGCGCTTTTCGGCACCACGAGCTGCCGTCCGAGCGACTTCAGCACGCTCACCTTCACGTTCATGCCGTCGTAAAGACCTTTCCCAGACTCCACCGAAGCGGTCACTGTCACCATCCCTTTCTCGTCAACCACAGGGTTAATCTCCGCAACCCTGCCGGCAAACTCTTCGGAAGAGGAATATGGGGCAACCTTTATACGGTCGCCCGGCGAAAGGAGCGGAAGTTCGCTTTCGAGAATCTGGAATGTGGCGTCCATACCGTTTCCGATGACGGTGCAAAAGGGTTTGCTGTTGTCGGGGCGGTTAAACACTTTCCCTGCGAGGTTTGCAACCACTCCATCGAATGGGGCGGTGAGCACCGTTTGCTCAAGGGAATGTCGTGCCGACGCCACCGCCGCCTCGGCTTCATCGTAGCCGCTGCGCAGCCGGGCGAGTTTCATCACCTCGGCAGGCACCGATGCCGACGCTTCCGGGTCAAACCCCTGCCCTATCAAGGCGTCTTTCAATTCGAGTTCCGCTTTGTCGAGGGAGTTTTCCGCCTTCCTGAGCTCTTCACGCTGTTTGTAATCGTCGAGGGTGGCTATCTGCTGGCCGCGCTTCACGTGGCTTCCGTTTTTAACCGCTACCGACGTTATCACCGCATCCGATGCAGGAAACGCAAGGTCGGCGCGGCTATGCCCCACCACCTTCCCGTTGCTCACCACCTCATGGCTGAAATCCCTTAGGGATAGCCGTTGGGTGGTAACCTCGGCGATTTTCGACGGCTCGGAAGCAAGCGCCACACTCTCGTCTTCTTTCTCTTTTTTGTCATCCCCCGCATTGCCACACCCGCAAAGGAAAGCAAACGGAACGATTAGCAGATATATATTCTTCATAAATGTTAAGTTATCATGTAGCGACATGCCACCGGCATGTTTGATTGGATTCCGAAGTTGGTCAACCTCCGGCATGCTTGATTGGAATAAACTCCAGCGCAAAGATAATAAACATCCTCATTAAAGGGGTGCGGAAATCGGTCATTTTATGTACTGAAATCTTGCACGCATCGAAAAACAGTTTTTTGAAACCCCATTCCAACTCCGCTGTTGGGATGTCAGAATCTATCGGTTTTCTACATATTTCTATCATATCGTTCATAACAAATTGATTTTCAATATAGTATTTTCATCAATTTCTATCGGATTTCTACAATCGTCTATCGTCGCCGCATCTCATAGCGTAGTCTTTTCCTCGTCTTTTTTCATGTTTTCACACAAGATTTATATCCATTTCGCCAACCCACTGATTATCAATGCATAAATTTACAAGATATTTTTCAAGTTTTCCAAAAGATTCTGCAAAAATCTATCAAATTTCTGCAACCATCCATCTAAACAGCTAATAATCAACATAGGTCATAAACGAAATTTCTGCAAATTTCTATCAACCCTTTGTAAAAACTTCCGCCCCGCCTCCGAAGAGTTTTCCATCCTGCGGACACCAAACTTAGCGAAAAAACTCTGCGTTCTTCGCGCCTCTGCGTGCGTTTTCACCCAGTCAACTTAATTCAATAAAATGACCGGTCTCTTCCCTCATTGCTCTTTTACATTACCGGAAATCTCAAAACGGAGTTCCCTGTTATTGTCGAATATCAGGGAAACACTTCGTGAAAAACTGCCTGGAACGGAATCAATGAATGTGACCGCCATCTCATAATCTGAATAGGGAAAAATCCTTCTTGATGAAACTTCCGCCTCCGTACACTCACAAGAAGTAATGACTTCGCCGACACGCAATGTATCCGGTGTATCATTCCTTAACCGGAATGTGTGTCCGACCTTAACGGAAGGATCAATATCGCCAAAATTATGATTATACACAAGACATCCGAAATCGTCATCAAAAACAGGAGAGTCGGAACCGGCAAGCTGGATGAAATAGACATTTTCCAACGATGGCGCGATTAAAGGATTACCAATGACGCACACTTTCTTGTCTTTATCCAACAGAAAGGCCTGTAGGTATTGATCTTTTGGAAGATTATTCAACTTGTTGAAGGAATCTGATCCATCAATCACAATGTCATATCTGGCACTGTCCTTTCTTTCCAAAGACAATAATCGCCTTTCATCTTTTGAGGCAGCGATAATCAGAAGGGCAACTCTATTGTTCCCTGCTACAGAATCGACCCTCCCCATAAAATTCTCCCAAAAAGGCAACTTCATTCTACAACCAGTGCAACCGACAGAATCATAATATGCCACGATGGTATATTCCGCATCCGGCACACTAATAAATCCACCTCCGAGCAGCCTCATGGAATCCGGGAAAAGAATCTCTCTCCCTGCCCACTCAACTATCGCATCTTTATATGAACTACCCTTCTTACAGCCGGTCAACAACAACGTCATTCCGACAATCACGAAACAGATAAACCTTACCATATTACGATATTATGTTTACTCGAACCGTTTTATTATCGGGGTCGCATCGTAAGCCAACACACGATCACTGTCCTTATCATGCACTATCAACCGCCTGTTAGACCAATCTATGTCAAATGCTTTTGCATATACCGGCAAAATGGTTCTGAAAACGGGGTTGCCCTCCCAGTCAAACACCTGAAGTTCCGATTTTTCCGGATTGGACGATTGAGAATTCGACATCATTCCTGCTTTACATGTTACGCCAAAACCTTTATCCCACGCAGCTCCGCCGATATAAACATCCTCGTCATAATTAATACCTTTTTTATCCATCTCCTCTACATCAAACATTTTGTCTCCTACACAGATAGTCTTTAGTTCATCGCCATCTTTGGAGAAGATATTTATCCAATTGAGGTAAGCCTTAGCTTCGAAAAACTTACCCGAGGCCTTGCCATATCTTATCGTGGCAACCAACAGATTTAAATTCTCTCCACTTTGTACCCTCACGGCATCCAAAGCCTCCATCCCTCGAATTACCGACATAGAATCACCGACACAAAAATACTTGCTTAAACCTGTTATCGAATCGTTGGGCAAAGACATAAACACCGAGATTGAGTCGCACATCACAGTAGCCCACGCTCTTTTCATTGAATGATTGATACTACGTTCCGTAATTCTACCCTTTCCTCCCGATATCAGGTCCGTTATATTAGCCCTGACTATGGTGTTTCGTTTATTATTAGGTATATACATCACTATAGAGTCATTCTCTGTATTATGATACGAAGACCCCACATAAGGGACAGAATAAAAGAATTCAGCAGGGCCCTGACCTATGGAAAGGAAATCGGCATACTTTTTTCTTCCGTCAAAAGACAATACGCTCCAATTTTTCTGATGATTTACCACAATCAACGAATCAACCACCTTAATTCCATACACTCCGATTTCATCACATTGAAAACTTTCATCCTCCGATAGGGGGGAATCATATTCCCAATCCGTTATGTACCTGACACTGTTTTCGGTATCATTTCCCTTCCCGCAAGATGCAAGAATAAGGAGCATAAAAACTGCAAAATAGATCGTTTTACTCATAATATTAGAAATTTAAACACAACTTATATAGGTGTTACAAAATCGTTTGTAGGGACATGCCTCCGGCACTAACCTTTACCCACAAGTGGGACTATCCGAAGCTCGCGAATGTCCTATTTGCTTTGCAAAATCAACCATTTAGGTAATGTTTGGTAGGGAGAGCGACATATACATAGTGGTGTATCGTGCTCTTACTTACTAATTCGGATAACCATGGGCAATATAGCAGATTGTAATCTAATGATTTCCAATATTTATATTTGTCCTGTTACCCCGTCTATTTGTGGGTAAAGGTTAGCGCTGGAGGCATGTCCCTACATTCAAGAAATATCCAGGTTTTACAACACTCCGCCCCGAATTACGAATAAATATTCCCAAATTTTTTTTGGATAATAATTAAATCGTATTTCAACACTAATATTTAGTCTTCCTTTGTTTCTGGTACAATATAACAATAAGACATCGGTGCAGGACCCGGCTTTCCTTTAATGTATTGACACTCGCCACAATAGAATGTCAATACTCGATCATCTTCCATCACAGAACTATGACATGTCACTTTAATGGGGTTCACGGGCTCTTCGGGGAGAGCATTAAGATTGGCGAGTTGAATCGTCGTCAACTCCGGGGTGGCATCACTTAACGATGCTTGGGCAGCTCCTGCGAAGGCAAAGACACCTGCCACTCCCATCAAATAAAAAATTGGTTTCTTCATGTGTATAAACTTTAGTTAATACTGTGTTTCATGGATTTTAATCAAAAATACAATGTATGCCGGCAAAAGTAATTTGCATTCTGTGATTCAAATCATATTTTAACAACGCTTCATAAAATCTAATTATTGTGCATAAATGCAAAAATATTTCATATTTAAACAACATTTGTAAAAATATGCAGCTATAAAGTCCACAAAGCTCAGATTTGAACACTTCTATATGATTAAAAATCGTTTCCATGTAGGGACATCCCTCCGAGTCTATATAAAGACTTCCCTTCGCAGCTCCGCATGCGATTTCATGACAATCTCACGCAAAGCCGCAAATCTCGCAGAGGATTTAATTTTTGGCGAACAAATCCGATACTGTGAGAGCGGTATTTTCTCCTGTTTCTACTGTACTCCGGTCAATAAAAAACCTCCTGTTGCTACTGTGCTCCTGTCAATAAAAATCCCTCCTGTGAATCTGTCGATAAAAAGACAGGTGAACAGGATAAACAGGAGATTATAAACTTCTTAGCGAAAAAACTCCGCGCTCTTTGCGGCTTTGCGTGCGTTTTTAGTCTCACGCAAAGCCGCAAAGCTCGCAGAGGTTATTTTAAAGTCCTCCTCATAAACCATCACTCCACGAGTTTTTGAGAATGAAATTTTGAACTCTTTTTGAACTTTCGATAAAAAGATTTGTATATCTCGTATATATAAGATATCTTTGTAAAAAAATATATTGATATGAATACAGCACCTCCCGTGAGCAATGTCTCGCACCGTAAACTAATTGATATCCCCGAAGAAGTTTTTCGCACCCTTACCATTAGGGCCGCCACGATGGGCACAAGCCTCAAGAAACTCATTGAAGATATTCTCATACGCGAGGCGGAAGATATGGATGATGCCGAAATCTATAAATATCTCGTAGCAACCCGTCCGAATGGAAAAGTAATGCTTACGGAAACCGAACAGGAAGAATTCGAACGTAAAATGGGCCTCGGAAAATACAGATGAAGGTTAAATTTTCAAAAGAGTTTTCAAAGGCAATGGTAAAGTTGTCTGGGAAAATGAAGAAATCGGCAGTCGCCGCCATCAACGAGGTGATAGATGCGGCAAGTATCGATGATATTACGGATTGCAAGAAAATAGAATCGCTCAATAATGTTTACCGCATAAGGATTGGCGACCGCAGAGCATTTTTCGTTCTACACATCGAAATAGAAGGAGACATCGTCAAATTTGAATATCTTGTATCGCGTGGAGAAGCCTACGACAAGAAAAACATGGACAAACTTCGCATGAGGGATGTCTAATTATTTGTTTCTATTCACCCGTTCAACCAACCGGAAATACATAAAGACAAAACGTCTGTAATCGGTAATTTTGTATCGACAAAAATCGGAAAAGTCAAATAGACATGATTG
>CABRKI010000007.1 GCA_902471455.1 uncultured Porphyromonadaceae bacterium
TTTGGCTGGTCCTTTTTTAGTGCCCTCTCTCAGACACACTCAAAGAAACAGTATCCCGTCTCTGTATAGGAATCTGCTTTAGTTGGCCATATATATTGATCCTCCATATCATCTGACAGTACGATGGCCTCATCAATGGAAGATATTTGTTGCGTTCTATAGTATTCCATTATTTTTTTCGCATCGTCAACCACAGAAGAAACATTAGACGTACGTTCCTCTACCATCTCACTTACTGGATATTCGACATTATTACATGCCAAAAAAACGAAGAGGGAAAAAAAGCGAATCAATCAAAATAATTGATTTTGAAATAAACTTCATCATAATACGATATTTGAGTTATTAAATAATTTACTTTCATTACTACGATTACAATAACATATTGAACCTATTAGGTCGGCAAATCATATCATGCCATCCCAATTTAAACAAAAACAATTAGATTGCATCGTATTAACATACATCACACAATTTTAATTATCATGACATATGCTTAAAATCACATCATTAAGTTGTTTAAACTTTTTTCTATTAAAAAATATCGTCAGAATCCGAGGTTATTTTGAATCTCAAATAGGAAGTTTAGCAGTATATAATGAAAGATTAAAAGATTCGAAAAAATGACGACAGTTTGAAAGAGAGTTCTTCACGTGAAAATTCAAGAAAATAATTTACCGTAAAAAAGTGTAAACAACTCTTAATACTTAACCATAGGCAATTATTTTTAATTTATTAATAAAAAAAGAATGTTGGATATCCATATTACAATAACTTCAGATTATTTAATTTATTATAACAAATAGAAAATATAATTTACATTTTAACATCTTTTTACATTTTGTATTTTCTTAGTAACTACTCACCTATAGTAAGGATGCACTGATTTGGTCGGTTTGTCAGACCAACGCTAAAATGGCATTCCAACGTGAAAAATGGTTTTTCTTGGCGGTGTCGGCAACTGAGTGAATCGCCATGAAGTCTTCCGCTCCGGTCTGACTTCGGAAGCCACCGCTCCGTTTCTGTTTTACTTTCAGTATTCTTATTCCTCCTTCCGATGCATTGTTGTGGGACGGGCCCCGTGGGTCTTTCAGGAAGTGGAACACATGGTCTTTGAGTTTTCGCAGACTGTTGCGGATTTGTCGGAACGGCTTTTTGAACTTGTCAAGATTCTCTCTGAGAAGGTTGTCGAGGCTTTCCATCCACGTTGTCGTATCGGCCACGGTATCCGGATTTGTGTTTCGCCAATGCACGGCTTTTCGCAAAAGTTCCTGTAGCCTTGCCGACCAGTTCTGTTTTTTGTCGAGTTCGTTAAGCCAATTGAGATTTCTAAGCAGATAGGCTTTGCATATCTAGTGCCCCTTGACTTTCATCGAGAAGTATGTGCTGTGGCGGTCGGTGGTCAGTACGGTGTTCTCCAATGTACCCGGGCCAAGCCGGTCGTCCATCTCTTTTGCTCCGCGCCCCTTTGCTATCCACGTCAGCGTGAGTTCCGGATTCTGCAATATCCACGCCCAGTTGAGCTTGCCGTTGACATAAAATCCCGATTCATCAGCACCTGCCACGGGGCTTTTGACCAGTTCGGAGGCAATGCGGTCGCATATTGCATCGGCTTTGTCTCCGGCATCCTCGATGAAGTTGCGGATTGAACCTTCGCTTATGTCAACGCGCATCACGTCATGCAGAAAGCTTTTGATGCGGTTATAAGGCATCCACATCACAATATTGAGATAGACCACGAGCGCCCTTATCTCGGAGGACAGATATACCGGATTTATCCTTCGTGTATATTCCACATGGTTGCAGCATCCGCAAGTACAGGTCTTCTTGAGAAAGCGGAGTCTTTTTACGACAGGCGTAATCCTGACACCGACACATTCTTCATTATATTCCTCCACGCCATCGATGCCCGACAGCTCACGCCCGCACTCGCGGCAATAATTGGGCTGTAAATCCTCGATCTCATCAGGCTGTGCCGACATCATACGGGGTTGCCTTTACGTCCCGGCTGGCCGCCGGGTTTCTTCCCGCTTCTCTCACGCAATGAAGAAGTGCGCCTCTTGATTTCGTCGTCCATCCTTTCCTTTGTCGGCGGCACGCTGCTGTTGCCCGAGTTCTTTGGTGGCTGCGGGTCTTCGCACTTCGACAGACGTTTCCGCAAGTCGGCATTCTCGACATTGAGGGCTTCCACACGGCGGTTCAGGCGTGCGTTGTCATCCGACAAATCCTTGACGGCCTTGTTCAGAGTGCCTATTTCCGAGCGGAACTCTTCGAGACACTTTTTTATATCAACTGGCTGTTTCAGTGATACAAAGATACAAAATATCTTTGGAATATGCAAGAAAATCGACAATTATTTTGAGTTTATTTTTTTGAAAATAAAAGGAATAACAGCAATGATTGTTTATGACATTGAGTGTGTTATACAATGGGCACAGCCGGTCTCAATTCCCATCATTATTGCATAGGTGAATAGTTACTTTCTTAAAAAGAATTCCCGCGCAGGACGAAGCGTCTGCACGGGAATTTGTTTTATGCCTTTTTGTAACCTGTGATTACTTACGGATGCCGAGTTCCTTCTTGGCGATGATGGCACGATAACGGTTGATATCCTTACGAACCAGATAGTCGAGGAGCGAACGACGCTGACCTACGAGCATCTTAAGTGCGCGTGCCGTGGCATAATCCTTGTGGTTTTCCTTCAAGTGCTCGGTGAGATGCTTGATACGGATAGAGAAAAGTGCGATCTGGCTTTCGGGGCTGCCGGTATCATTCTTGCCCTGGCCATATTTCTCGAAGATGGCCTGCTTCTCTTCTGTTGAAAGATGCATGATAATTGAGAGTTTAATTGGTTAGTAAAAGCCTTTCTTAAAAAAGCGAACGGCATCGGGACTCTCCCCCGCACCCACTTTTCGCGAAAAGCGCTGCAAAGTTACAAAATCCCCGCCACATTTCCAAACCCCTCCCCTCCTTTAATCCCGCTTTTTGGCAGAGGCTTGAAAAAATTTATTAATTCGCGTTAACGTTCTTGTTTATGGCTCTGATTTTTATTAATTTTGCATAGGAATAGAATAAAGGCATTCCGCTTTTTGGGGATGCCGACTGACTCTAAAACCGAACTAAATAATCAATTCTTACATCCAAGGCATGAAGATACAGAATTTTCTTTCATTGGCAGCACCCGTCATCTTTTCCATGACACTACTGAACTCACCAAGCATAGCGGCACAAAGCCAATATGACGCTCAGTTTATCGAGTATCCCACATATTCGGGCGACGACCTCGAATTGCTCGTTGACAACTCCGGCACCCATTTCCGACTCTGGAGCCCCAAAGCACAGGACGCCCGCGTCAACCTTTACCACAACGGCCACACCGGAACTCCATTCCAGACCCTTCCCATGAAGTTCAATGCCTCCAACGGCACGTGGACCGCTTCGCTCCCCGAAAAACTTTATGGAAAGTTTTATACCTTCCAGATAAAATGGAACGGCGAATGGAAAAACGAAACTCCCGGCGTATGGGCCAAGGCCGTCGGTGTGAACGGGAAGCGTGCCGCCATCATTGACCTCGATAAGACCGACCCCGAAGGATGGGCCGCCGACAAGGGTCCGAAGGTTGACAACTTCTCGGACGTAATCGTCTATGAGATGCACCACCGCGACATGTCGATGCATCCCTCGTCGGGCATTGCTAACAAAGGGAAGTTCCTCGCCCTCACCGAAGACGGCACCGTGACTCCCCTCGGAGAAAAGACCGGAATCGACCATCTCAAGGAACTCGGAGTGACCCACGTGCACATCCTCCCTTCTTACGACTACAACTCGGTCGATGAGATGAACCTCCAGAACAATACCTACAACTGGGGCTACGACCCTCAAAACTATAACGCCCCGGAAGGCTCCTACTCCACCAACCCATCCGACCCCGAAACGCGCATACGCGAAATGAAGGAGATGGTGAAAGCCCTCCACGATGCCGGAATCGGCGTAATCATGGACGTGGTCTATAACCACACCGCCGAAAACGACAATTCCAATTTCGAACTTACAGCCCCCGGCTATTACCACCGCCATTGGGACGACGGCCGCTATTCCGACGCCTCCGGCTGCGGCAACGAAACGGCTTCCGACCTCAAGCAGATGCAAGACTACATCATCAACTCCACCAAATATTGGGCCGACGAATACCACATCGACGGATTCCGTTTCGACCTCATGGCAATCCACGACATCGACACGATGAACAAAGTGGCTGAAGAGTTGAAGAAAGTCAACCCCCCAATCTTCGTATATGGCGAGGGTTGGACAGCCGGAGACTCCCCTCTTGCCGTTGACCGCAGGGCTCTTAAAGAGAACGTGGGCAAGATGACCGACATTGCCGTCTTCTCCGACGATATCCGCGATGCCGTGAAAGGACACTACACCGATGCCGCCGACAGAGGGTTCGCCACAGGCAAACCGGGCAACGAGGAGACCGTAAAAATCGGCATAGTGGCAGCCACGGCACATCCGCAGGTGGATTACAGCAAAGGCAACAATTCGAAATTCGCATACGCAAAGTCGCCTGAAATGATTGTGAACTACGTTTCATGCCACGACGACCTTTGCCTCACCGACAAGCTCCACAAATCGATGGAAGGGGAACCGGAAGAGAACATGCTTGAGGCAGCGAAACTCGCACAGACAATAGTATTCACCTCGCAGGGCACCCCCTTCATGTTTGCCGGAGAAGAAGTGTTCCGCGATAAAAAGGGAGTACACAATTCCTACAACCGTCCCGACTCCATCAATGCAATCGACTGGACCAACAAATCGAAATACCGCGACCAGTTCGACTATTACAAAGGTCTTATAGCCTTGAGGAAAGCGCACCCTGCATTCCGCATGACTTCAGCCGACGACATAGCGCGCCATCTCGTGTTTGACAAAATCGATTCGTCTAAAACCCCCAACCTCATCTCTTATTCGCTCAAGGACCACGCCAACGGCGACGAATGGAAGGAGATAAAAGTTGTCTTCAACGGAGCATCCAAACCTCAGACGGTAAACGTAAAGAAAGGGAACTGGAAAATAGTGGCGAAAGACGGCAAGATTTCTCCCGATGCTTCGCTCGGTGCCAACAACGGTGGCAAGATTACGCTCGCCCCTTATTCTGCCTTAATTATGGCTCAGTAAAATAATTCACAAAAATAATCGCGCCCCGGATTTATCCGATAAGCGCAATTATAATCCATAGGTCTGCGTCGTATCCCATGATACGGCGCAGATTTTCTATAAGCCTGCTTTTCCGCTTCTTCACGGTAATCTCCGCCACCCCGAGCCTGCGGGCTATTTCCGGATTCCGCAAACCCTCTTCGAAGCTTAGGTTGAACACCTGACGCAATTCTTCAGGCAGCATGGCTATTGCATTATACAGCCTTGTGCGGGTCTCTACCTCTATATAATCATGGAGCACGTCTTCCGAAAACACCATTTCATCGCCGACGCTCGCCAAATAATTGTCATGTGCATCGCGGTGACGTTTCATAGATATGACCCTGTTACGTATGCAAGTAATCATGAAGGCTTTCCACTGTCCGGCAGAAACAAATTCGTCACGTCTTCTATACGAAGCCTCCACGGCATCCTGCACATAATCTTCCGCATTGATGGCGTGTTCTCCCCGGAGAAGGGATGTGGCATACACGAGTATGTCAGGATAAAGATAGGTGTAAAAATCGTCTATCTTTCCCCGGCAAAAATTCTCGAATATCTTTTCAGACCATATCATGCCACTACCAGTATGCTTGTTTTTACGCCGCTAAATTACAAAAATTAATGAAAATGGACGAAACATCCTCAAAAAAATCGGATGTTTCGTCCATTTTCACATCAAAACTACAATCTTTTTATCATTTCATAATCTTTTCGACCTTACCGCCACATTTGCGGATAAAAACGCCCTTGCCGGGATTGTCAACGCGCACGCCTTGAAGATTATAATATACGGGGACATCTTCGGCATCAATTTCCACGCCATCTACAGCAGCCGGGTCATAGACCTCGAAAGAAACCGAACCCATGGTACCGTCACAATTGAAAGTGACAGTATAGTCGTTTTCCGGAAGTTCCCATTTAAGTGGGGAGCCATAAAGGGAAAGGAAACCTATTGGTGTCGTTTCAGTAACGGTATCTCCCAATATCGCCGCGAAATCGGCGTTAAGTCCGAAACTGAATCCGCCGTCGGCAGTAGCGACAGTAAACCCGTCGGGGCACGACGTCAGATGAATCTTTTCTATCACATAGCTTATGCTTTCAATCGTTTCCCCCTCATCTTCATAAGAGTTTACCTCGCGTTTGAATTTCACAGCATCAGAAGCCGAAGTAATTCCGTCGAATCCCAAAAGATAATACTCGCTCTCATTTACCGGAGTCTGATTTTCACATTTAATGAAAGAAATCATATATGTGGTTCCTGCAGGTGCCAACGTCACTTCATAATATCCCGGGGTAAGGCTGCAAGGCACCGCCTTTCCATCGGCGGCAAGGAACGCCATAGGCGATTCATCGGTCACGGCAGGAGCCATCGCCTCGAAAGTGGGGTCGAGACCGAGTTTCACGGAATTGGAGTCAGCTATATAAAACCCGTTCTCACAACTTTCCACATAGAACTTCGGATACTTATACGTGATAATTGTTTCCCCTTCTTCTTCCATTTCCTCTTTCAGAAGCATATTGGCCTGCGACGGTTCATCATCCCCGTTGAAACCGAGAAGATAATAGCTGACGTTTTCATCGCCACCCAAAGACTGGAACATGATATTCCATGTGTAGGAAACCTCATCCTCCGCAAACATGGTTGCAAGAATCACCTTGTAATGGCCCGGACTCAGTTCACAATTTACGGCAGGGCCGCCGTCGGCCATACCTACCATATTCGACATATCGTTCACCATGTTGGTGGTGAAAAATTCATTATTCGCGTCAAATCCGAGCTTCATGCCTTCTGCACCGACTGCATAAAACCCTCCGGGGCAATTCTCGATAACGAAATCATCGCAGATATATCTGTTGATTCCCTCTTCCTCGTCGTCGGCATCGCCGGGAACATAGGTAAGAGTATTCGCTTCCGTGCCCGTTGTAATCCCGTTGAACCCGGAAAGATAAAAAGAAGTCTGGGGCGGCTCTGCCATTACGCTGAAAGCCGAGGCTACCGCCACTGTGAGTAAAAGTTTTCTCATAAGTTATTAATTTGTTGATAAGTGAATTCATGAAAACAGCGCAATACGGATTTTCAAGTCCCCTCTGAGCAGGAGGCATCCGGAGCAAAACCCGAGAATCACATATTTTCTTCAATTACGCAAACCTCCGCATACGGTATATCCAAATTTTTGATTTTATTCAAAAAATTTCAAAAATCTTAATTTTCCCATTTCCAGATATACTATTCCATGACTATTGCGTATTGTTTGCAAATCGCGGCAATCCGTGATTCTCCCGTGGGTACAAAACCTACTTTGGTGCCATACCCACAAAATGACAACATTAACAACACAAATAACATGTATCTCACGAAACTCACCAACTCCATCCTCGCGACATCTATGATCGCAATGCTGGCGGCCTGCTCTACAAGTGAAACCAAGCCTGCATTTACAGGAAACATCCAGGCTGAAGGAATCGACGACATGGTTTTCAACTATGCCCCGGACTATGACATGATGGCAATATCAACCATCCAGATAACCCCCGATTCCCTCGGGAATTTCACCTTCCCCGATTCATTGCTCGTCAACAACGACCTCCACACCCAGATTCTTGCCGACAACGACTACTTCGGCATCTATATTGAAAAAGGGAAAAGCGTGAACGCAAATATCACCCGCAACGGCAACGGAAAACTGACAATCACTTTCACCGGTGACAACGCCGACATCAACACCTACTACAATGCACTTTGCCAAGCTTTCGACTCTATGAAATATTTCAGTCCCGACCCGGACGGAGGACCCTCGCTCGACGAATATTTCGCCACTCTTGAAAAAGAAAACGCAGAGGTAAGAAAAGGGCTCGATGCTATCAAAGACACCGACAAACGCGCCTATTATGAGAAAATGACAGACCGTATGTACACCTGGACAAAAATCCGCCTCCTGATGGACCGCGCTTACGAACAAGGCATTGACGTTAAAGAATTTCCGGAATACGTGCAGCTTGTCAGCACCATCGACCCGAACGACGACATGAGCCTTATGTGTACACTCATTTTCCCCTGGCTCAATATGCAGACAAAAAGCGACGAAAAAGACCCACTCGCCAACAGCATCGAACAACTCCATATACTCGACAAAAACATTACCAACGAGAACACCCGCAAAGTAATGCTCAACCAACTACCCTACGTATTCTTCGCTTACTCCCAACCTACAATGGAACAGGCGGAAACATACATGCAGGAATATTCTAAAGTGGCTGCAAAATATCCGGAACTTATCGAGCGTTACAACCTTAGGAAAGAATCGATCAAAGAAATAGCAACCGGCGACGCACTCCCCTACGACCCTGTAATCGAAACTCCTGACGGGAAAAAAGCGAAACTTTCCGACTTCAAAGGGAAAGTGACCTACATCGATTTCTGGGCTACATGGTGCGGCCCATGCTGCAAACAAATTCCATATCTTGAGAAGCTCGTGGAAAAAATGAAGGATAATAAAGACGTTGTATTCGTAAGCATCTCTTCAGATACTGACCGCGAGGCATGGTTCAACAAGCTCAAGAAAGACAACCCGACATGGCCGCAGTACATACTCCCTGCTGAAGAATGCGAGAATTTCTTCTCTGCAATGAACATCACCGGCATACCACGCTTCATCATCCTGAACGCCGACGGCACTATAGCACAACCCGATGCACTCCGTCCTTCAGACGAAGCCGTGGAGAGTCAGATCCTTTCCGCCGTTAAATAAAACAGTTTTTTCAATATTTACGACAGATGGGGGTGTGTCACAAAATATTGACACACTCCCGTCATCAACTAAAAGAAAAACCGATGACCCCCGAAACCGAACGGATCATAGAACTACTGTCTAAACGCATTGTCGAACCTCTGTCGGATTCAGAAGAGAGGGAGCTTGAACTATGGATTGGCGATAATGCCGACCGCAGGTTTCTTGCCGACAAACTCTCAAACGCTGACAATCTTGCTGAAAACTATCGAAAACGTTCTCTCGTCAACCCTGAAAGGGCAAAGAAGGAGATGAAACGCAGAATCGGTGTCGGCTCGTTTCAAAGGAAAGCCCTGACAACTTCATTATGGGTTGCCGCTTCGGCAGCCGTTTTCGGTATGTTCCAACTTTACCGTCACATAGCCGAGACAAATCCGGGGCAACAAAATCCCCCCGAAGCTATCGCCGGTTTGACGTTGTCGATCGACAGTCTGGAACCTGGTGAGACAAAAGCCTACATTATTGACAAAGGTGAGAAACTTGCCGTCGGCAACGGAATAAACGTACAGGGTGTCAACGTGGAGCGTCTCCGCAAACAGACGGCTCACTCCGGTCCGTTGGTGCTCGAAGTGCCACGAGGAGGCGAATTTATCGTGGTGCTCGAAGATAGCACGAAAGTATGGCTAAATTCGGCATCAATACTGACCTATCCCGAAAATTTCAATGCCACCGACCGCCGCGTCAAAATAAGCGGCGAAGCATATTTCTCAGTGAAGAAAGACAGGCAGCACCGTCCATTCCTCGTGGAATGCGACGGACAAGAAATTAAGGTATATGGCACGGAGTTCAATGTGAGGTCATATCCTGAAGAAAAAAACGTGCTGACATCGCTTGAAAAAGGGTCGGTGTCTATTTCAAGAGCCGACAACGTTGGAGGGGAATTGTTCCTCAGCCCCGGTAAACAAGCCGTATTCAACAAAGAGAGCGGACAAGCAACCGTGAAGAGCGTCAACATCGAGACGGTGACAGGTTGGAGACACGGCCGGTTCGTTTTCGAAGACCAGACCCTGCGCCAGATAATGGACGACCTCGGACGATGGTATGACTTCGAATATGAATTCGCCGCCCCGGGAATAGAAGACATGGTCTTCATGGGCAGCATTCCGAGATATGCCGATTTTTCAACGGCTATGTTGATTCTCGAAAAGACCGGCGGCATCACGTTCCGCACTTCCGGCAACAAGATAATAGTTGACCGCAAACGTCTTTGAATCAGAACTAATCCAATTATTCAATCAAAAAGCATAGTTTAAAAATGTGTTGTCAATTTTATTTCAAATATAAAAGATTATGCATTATGAATTGTGCATTGACCCCAACCTCATTACATACTAACCAACATTTCTTTCCTTTCATGAGACACTTCAAACCTTTTTTAACCTTCCTTGCCGCATTAGTCCTCTTTCCGGCTTCAATGATGGCGAAAAACCTGACCGTGACATTCTCCGACACTCCTATCGAACAAGCGATGGCGGAGATCAAGAAACAATCGGGCTACGAATTCGTCTATAAGAAAAACCTTATCGACAAGAACGAGAGAGTGACCCTGAAACTGCGAGACGTCAGCATAGAGCAGGTGCTCAACCGAATCTTCAATGACGACTCCGGCATAAAATATGAACTTATCGACAAAACCATCATCTTGTCGAAAGCCCCTGACAACTCCCCCTATTTCAAAAGGAACGTCACAGGATTCGTGACAGACACCAAAGGGGAACCTCTCGTTGGCGTGACAGTCTTTGTCGATGGCACCACTACGGGAGCATCCACCGACCTCGACGGACAGTTTTCAATCATAATGGAAAAGGGGAAAGACAAATTGCGGTTCTCTTATATTGGAATGAAAACGAAGACCGTGACAGTTAAGCCGAATGAAAAGATGGTGATGGTGACTCTCGTGGATGAACCGACCCTCATGAAGGAAATCGTCGTCACCGGCTATCAGCAAATCAAGAGGGAAAGCGCCACAGGTTCTTTTCAGAATATCTCGGCAGCCGACATGGCCGAACGCTACACGGGCGACATAACTTCAAACCTTGAAGGAAAAGTGCCGGGGCTCGTGACATACGACAACGGAAGCGGCAACGGCAAAGAGATGATAATCCGTGGTGCAGGTTCGTTCCAGGCAAATACGTCGCCTCTCGTGGTTGTTGACGGACTGCCCATAGAAGGCGGAATCGAATCGGTGAACCCTTACGAAATCGACAATATCACCATTCTGAAAGATGCGGCAGCGGCAGCTATCTACGGAGCACGCGCTTCCAACGGAGTGATTGTGATTACCACCAAAAGAGCACGCGAAGACAAACTCAAAGTGGAATTCAATGCCGACGTCACCGTGAGCGGGAAAAACGATTACGGATACATGGGATGGGCATCGGCGGCTGAACTGATTGAACTCGAAGGATATAACTACAATCATATCAAAGGGCTTGCCGACCGCACCCCTTATAATTCATTGTTGAACTATCATCAGACCGGAAGAGACCGTTCCATTTCACCTGCCACTCTTCTGATGCTGCGCCGTGACCTCGGTGAAATCGACGCCACAAGGTATTCCAATGAAATCAATGCACTTTCCGCCAACGACTACCGCAGGGAATGGCAGAACGCAATGGAACGCAACCAAGTGACACAGCAGTACAACCTTGCGGTGAGATACAGCGGCAAAGCCATGTCGAACAGTCTCGTACTCAATTACGAAAACGACAACACTGGAATAAAAGAAGCCTCCAACAACACCTTAATGCTCAATTATAGGGGAGCGATGAAATTCGGAAAACTGTTCGACATATCGGTAGGGCTCAACATTGTCAGCGAGCGGGCGCACGGAGGTCTCTATGATTCGGAATGGGGGGCAATAACTTCGTTCGACCCCTACCGCTCCATGTATTCTGCCGACGGCTCGCCTGCACCCATGCAAGCCACTTTCGACATCGCCGACCCGACTTTCAAAAATCCTGTCTATGGGCTCAAAAGCCCTGCATATAACCAGCTCGACGAAATTGGCACGAGCGAGAACCACACACGGCGCACAAATATACGCCCATGGGTCAACGCAAAAGTGAATATTCTCACCGGATGGTCAGCAAACGCGATGTTCCAATATGAAGACATTTTCTATAAAAGCGACGCTATGTGGGGAAAAGACTCCTTCACTATGAGGTCGATGTATAACCAATACACCGCTTTCGACCGTGCCTCCAACTCAGTGACACACCATATTCCAGACGGAGGGATGCTCAAAACCACCACTTCCGAAGGCTCGTTCTATACTTTCCGCGCCCAGACAGACTACAACAATACGCTTGCCGAAAAGCACGACATCTCGGCTGCCATAGGTTTCGAGTATCGCCAACAGAGGGAAAAGACCTACGGCAACGTCCTTATGGGTTATGACGACCAAACCCAAACCAACAGTAACTATATGATGAACTGGGGGCTCATAAAAGACATGGAAGGAAGTGCCGGAGTGCTCGGAGCCGACTATCCGATGTATGGGGCTCCCGAAAGCGACAGCTTCGCCACGACACATATCCTCCACCGGTTCTATTCGATTTACGGACTGGCGAACTACGTGTATGATTCCAGATATGCGGCTTCTTTCAGTTGCCGAATCGACAAGACCGACCTCTTCGGTGCCGACCCGAAATTCCGGGGACGCCCACTTTGGAGCGCGGGACTGAGCTGGAACATCCACAACGAGGCTTTCATGCGCGACATTACCTGGATCGACGTTTTGAAACTTCGTGCTTCCTACGGTCTGACAGGAAACATCGCCCAGAACATATCTTCCTTCCTGACCGCCACAATAGGCATAAACGAGATATACGGTAACAAATACGCCTACCTCAACACCCCTCCCAACGAACAGCTTCGTTGGGAGAAGACAGCCACTTGGAACATCGGTGCTGATTTCTCCTTCTGGAATTCAAGACTATCCGGCTCGTTCGATTTCTACCGTAAGCATGGTTCCGACCTTCTTTCCACCACCGACCTCGATCCCACCACCGGATGGGGACAACTCACTATAAACAATGGAAAAATGGTGAACACCGGAATTGAAGTGCAACTCAATTCCTCCATCCTTCAAGCCGCCGACCCTTCGTCGGTAGGACTCGACCTTTCGTTCAACATCGCATACAACCACAACAAAGTCACCAAAGTTGACCATCTGCCCACATCCGGTCTTGAGGCTCTCTCTGAAACCACGCTTCATGAAGGATATCCCGTGAACTCCCTTTTCAGCTACGACTTCGCAGGATTCGTAAAGGAAGGGGGCATACAATATTATTCTTGGCGCGACCATAACGGCAACGTACAGACCGCAAACATCGACACCGACATCTTCACCCCGCAAGACATAGTATATAGCGGTTCGCTCGACCCGAAAGTGATGGGGAGCATAACACCGAAGGTGAGCTGGCAACGTTTCGACCTTTCGCTGATGATGGCGTTCTACACGGGTCACGTAATGCGTGCAAACGTGGAAAACTATTCTTCGGAAGGCTCGATGTACGGCTATAGCAGCCTCTCTGAAATAGATGCCATACCTTCGGCATATCTCGATTTCTGGAGAACGGGCGATTATTCCAGATTCCCCGCCAACGGTTATGCCGGAGGTTCGAACGTGGTGGGTTACGGACAGTATCTCAATACCAACGTCGTGCCGGCTGACTTCATGAAACTACGCAATATCGTGCTTTCCTACCAGTTCGCACCTTCCGTATGCAAAGCTCTCCGCATCGACGAACTGCGACTGCGTTTCCAAATGAACAACGTGGCGACATGGGCAAGAAACGGTCTCGGAATTGACCCGGAAGCCAACAACCCCTTGACCGGCATACGCTCGCTCAAAGCCCCGAAAAGCTACACTTTCAGCATCTATTTCTCGTTCTGACATTCATCTTCAAGATTACCGACATGAAAATCAAACAAATAAAACCATTCATACTTTCATCCGCCATCTTTGCATGCGCCCTGATGTCGGGGTGTGAAAGCAAACTCGACATAATCCCGAAAGGGGAAACCACACTCGACAATATCGACGACCTCGAACTCTTGCTCAATCAAGAATATTCGCTTGCCATAAGCCCGTCCGCCGATATAACCCTTATCTGCAACGAGTCCATAGGACAGTTCGTCTCTGTGCCGGAAGTGCTTGCTTCAAAAAACACACTGAACAACGCATATCTCACTTTCGATGAAAGCATCGACAGGAAAATGCTCTGCCAAAACGACGACCGCTATTCCGCTATATATAGGTACGTGAACTACATGAACACGATTCTCACGAAAATCGACGGCGTGGCAGGCACGGAGGAAAGGAAATCGGAAATCAAAGCGAAAGCCCGCATAATGAGGGCATATCTCCATTGGCTTTGCGTAGGTATCCACGCACGTCAATATGATTCCGCATGGGCGGAGGAAGAAGGAGGGATAGCCTACGTGGAAGACATCGACAACAATATAGTGAAACAAAAACTGTCGCTTGCCTCAACCTATGAAAAGATACTTCAAGACTGCTCTGAGGAGGTCATCGGCTGTCTCCCGGTCAATAATAACGACATCTCGCAGGCAGACCGTGCTTTCGGATATGCCGTGAGGGGGAAGGTACTCATGCAGATGAAAAAATATGCCGAAGCGGCGGAAATGCTGACGGAAGCTCTTGAAATCAACGGGGCGATAGAAGACCGATCATATATCAAAACGGAAGGGGAATGGATGTTGCAACGCACCGTACCCAACCATTATGTCTGGATCGGCAACGGTTCAAGAGTGTCGCCCACAACCGAGACCATATCGATTGAAACCAACTCCAAGTTCGAGAAAAACGATTACGTAATAAAATATTGCGGTTCCACCGGTTGGGACTACGGTATGGGTAAAATGTATTCAGGATTGGAAGGGATAAGGATGTATATGGGCTGGAACACCTGCAACAATCCTTACGGAATAACTTCCGACATCCTATATTACGACCTCGCCGAATGCCTCATCCGCACCGGCGAGATAAGGGACGGACTTGCCAAAGCCGATATGGTCAGGAAATTGCGCATTGAAAACTGCTCCCCTTTCACTCGCATCCACGACATGTTTCCCCTTTCCGAAAAGGCGGCTATGGCGCTGATACAGCCCGCTAAATGGATAGAATGCATCGGCACCTACCAGAATTTCTTCGACTGCAAAAGATGGAATTCGGAAGAAGATTACCGCATCGAGATTTCGCGCAACCTTAAGGAATACGGAACATACACGCTTTCGCCCGATTCCCCTCTATGGATACTGCCTTTCCCGGCAAGCGCGACGCGCCATAACCCGACGCTGACCCAAAATTATTGATATCAGGACACATCTCCGGAATGTCAGATTAACCATGAGGGTGTTGCAAAACCTTGTTTACCGTTTTGCAACACCCTCATATCGATTGCCATACTTCTTAATCACGTGCCATCGTCCGCCCTTCGTAATAATTAACGAATGCTTTGTTGACGAGACGCGTCCCCCCTTTTGTAGGATAATCCCCTGAGAAATACCAGTCGCCGGGATGTTCCCGGATTGCTTCATGCATGGATTGAATCGGTTGGAACACAATCTCCACATGAGCCTTTACATAAGCGGGCGTAAGCAATTCCGAAATCTTGGCAGCCACCTCTTCATCAGTAAAGGGGGCGTAGATCCCTTTCACATAGTTCTCCAACTCCTCGGCAGGTACGGAATCCTGGTTGCGGCATTTCTCATAGACAGCATCAATCACGTGGCGCATCCCCCGCTCCTCAAGCAGGGCCATAGCAGCCTTGAAGGCTATGAACTCGCCCATCCTCGACATGTCGATTCCATAACAGTCGGGGAAACGCACCTGTGGCGAACTCGACACGATTACTATCTTGCGCGGATGCAGGCGGTCGAGTATGCCGAGTATCGAGCTGCGCAGGGTCGTGCCGCGCACGATGCTGTCGTCAATCGTCACGAGCGTATCGCCGGGATTGACGGAGCCGTATGTGATGTCATAAACATGGCTTGCAAGGTCGTTGCGCACCTCGCTCTCGGCGATAAACGTGCGTAGCTTTATATCCTTGATTGCCACTTTCTCACGGCGCACATGTCGGTGGAGAACCGCCGATATGTTGTCGTCGGTCAGTTCACCGGCCGCAGCCAAATCCTTTATATCATCGATTTTATGCTTTATCAGCCATTCTTCCATACCTCCGACAAGTCCGTAGAATGCCACTTCTGCAGTGTTGGGAATGAACGAAAACACGGTGTGGTCCAAATCCTCGTCGATGGCTTTCAACACCGGTGGCACAAGCATCTTGCCGAGCATCTTGCGCTCGCGGTATATGTCGCGGTCCGAACCTCTTGAAAAATAGATGCGCTCGAAACTGCAAGGGAGATATTTCCCCGCAAGGAGGATGCGGTCGATGCGGGAAGAACCGTTACGGTCAACGATAAGGGCGCATCCTGGCTGTAGTTCCTTCACGTCGTCGGCCTCAAGATTGAACGCCGTCTGCAACACCGGACGCTCGCTCGCCACCACCACAATCTCGTCGTCGCGGTAATAGAACGCAGGGCGTATGCCGTTGGGGTCGCGCATCGTCCACATGTCGCCGTTGCCGACAATGCCGCAGATTACGTAACCGCCGTCCCACACGGGGGCGCAACGCTTCAACACGTTGGCCACGTTGAGGTCACGCGCAATGGCTTCCGCCAACGGCAATGCCGACATCCCTTCGTCGTGAAACTGGTGATAAAGCCGTTCGTTTTCACGGTCGAGGGCGTGGCCGAGCTGTTCGAGCAGAATGAACGTATCGGCATAAAGACGCGGATGCTGCCCCTTCGAGATAATTTCGTTGAAGATTTCATCCACGTTGGTCATGTTGAAGTTGCCGCAAAGGAGCATGTTGCGCGAGCTCCAGTTGTTGCGTCTCATGAAAGGATGCACATAGTTAATGCCTGATTTACCGGTGGTGCTGTAACGGAGATGTCCCATATACACCTCTCCCACAAACGCCGCGTCTTCCATAGCGACCCCTTCGCTCAGGTCGGCCTCTATCCGATTGTGGACATTTGCAAAAATTTCCGATATGGCGCCCGACCCCTGTGCGCGTTCCCTGAAAATATATTCCTTCCCTGGGGCCACGTCAAGCTTCACGCATCCAAGCCCGGCAGCTTCCTGCCCCCTGTTGTGCTCTTTCTCCATTATGAGATAGAGACGGTCGAGACCGTAAAGTTCGCTACCGTATTTCTCTTTATAGTATGACAGCGGCTTAAGAAGACGGATCATGGCCACACCGCATTCATGCTTTATCTGCTCCATATTACTTATTTGCTTGCATTGTTGCTTCCGGCGTGCTTCACCGCAGCCTTTATGAACGAGATGAAAAGAGGATTGGGGTTAAGCACCGTTGACTGGTATTCGGGATGATACTGCGTGCCCACATACCATGAACGCGAAGGCATCTCGACCACTTCCACCAACCCGGTATCCGGATTTTCACCCACACATTTCAACCCGGCTTCCTCGAAGCGGGCACGGTATTTGCCGTTGAACTCATAGCGGTGGCGGTGGCGTTCCCTGACAATTTCGGCCCCGTATGCCTCTCTTACACGGCTACCTTCGGCAAGCCGGCATTCGTATGCGCCGAGCCTCATGGTACCCCCCTTTTCGGTAACGTTCTTCTGGCTTTCCATAAGGTCGATTACATTGTCGGGTGTTTCAGGGTTCATTTCCGTAGAATCGGCATCGGGCAGTCCCAGCACATTTCTGGCGAACTCGATGACCATGCATTGCATCCCGAGGCATATTCCGAAAGTGGGCATATCGTTTTCGCGACACCACTTGATGGCTGCAAGCTTACCATCTATGCCGCGTTTGCCGAAACCGGGGGCTATTATCACCCCGTCAAGACCGGATAGAAGTTCCCCGGCATTTGAATCGTTAATCTTCTCGGCATGTATATCGACAAGGTCGAGCACGCGGTCGCAGTATGTAGCCGCCTGTATAAGGGATTCGTTGATTGATTTATATGCATCCTGCAACTCCACATATTTCCCTACAAGACCAATCTTCACCTTAGAGCCGGCTTCTTCAAGACGCTTTACAAATGCATTCCATGCGGTGTGGTCCGGTTCATTACGGTGTTCCGTGCCTGTGATGTCGAGCACAAGTTCGTCGAGATGCTGCTCGTGCATCATGGCGGGCACATGATATATGGAAGAAGCGTCAATGCTTTGGATTACAGCCTGCGGGGCGACGTTGCAGAACCGCGCCACCTTCTCCCTCATCGATTCGGGAATCGCTTTCTCCGTGCGCAAAACGAGTATATCCGGCTGGATTCCTATTGACTGGAGTTGTTTCACCGAGTGTTGCGTCGGTTTTGTCTTCAACTCCTTGGCGGCTTTCAGATATGGCACGTATGTGAGATGCAGGCTTACCGCCCTTCTCCCCAATTCCCATTTAAGCTGGCGGACGGCTTCAAGGAAAGGTGTGGATTCGATATCGCCCACGGTTCCTCCGATTTCGGTGATTACAAAATCATAATCCCCCGTTTCACCTAAGAAGACGATGTTGCGCTTGATTTCGTCGGTGATATGGGGGATTATCTGTACTGTTTTTCCGAGGTAGTCGCCTCTCCGCTCTTTGTCGATGACGGCCTGATAGATCCGACCGGTGGTGATGCTGTTGGCGCGAGAGGTACGTATGTCGGTGAAGCGTTCGTAGTGACCGAGGTCAAGGTCGGCTTCATGACCGTCGGCGGTGACATAACACTCGCCGTGTTCGTAGGGATTGAGGGTGCCCGGGTCAATGTTAAGATACGGGTCGAATTTCTGGATGGTGACTTTGAACCCTCTCGACAGAAGCAATCGCGCGAGAGATGAGGAGATTATGCCTTTACCAAGCGATGAAACCACTCCTCCTGTAATGAAAATATATCTTGTTTCCACGGATAAAATGTTTATGTCCGGGACACAAAATTATAAAAAAGAAACAAATTGCACAAAAAAATCCGCTTTTTTATTGCGAAATCACAATTTTCTCACTCTTTCATCAATTACCTTCAAGCCTTCCGGCCTTTGCATCTTCGATTGTCGCCTTGGTTTTCGCATTCGGTTATGAATAAGCAATATCCAATAAAACTCTAATCATCGGTTTTGAACCCTATGCGTCTATGCGTGGATGCCTTCTTCCTGTCGGTCTGTAAGTCAGCGAGAGCCGTGTTGATAGCTTCCAACTGTATGCGTGTATCCTCGTTGATGTCGTTGTAGTCGGCAAAGATCTCTTCAAGATCCGGCTTAAGTTCTTCGAAATTCTTTTCCAGAGTCGATAGACGCAACGCAACTGGATTAGCGGTCACCATCTTCCGCATAGCCACAAAAGCCCGTGCAACTGCAATACTGACTTGAATGGCCGTCTCACTCTTGAGAACACTTGACAACATGACAACACCATGCTCCGTAAAAGCATAAGGTATAGCTACTTTTGGCCTCTTAGCCGGGGATGTCATCACAATTTGTGATGACATTAGATCCCATTCATTCTTAGAAAGCTGAAACATAAAATCTTCTGGGAACCGCGATAAATTACGCTTCACGGCTTGATTCAAAACACGGGTCTCGACGCCGTACATTAATGCGATATCGAAATCAAGCATCACTTTCTGCCCCCTTATTTCATAAATTTTCGAACGGATTATTTCCAAATCATTCATATTTTCAAGTATTAAGTAGAATGTTAAAATTCCCGACTTGCGTTGAGAGAACGCTGACCGGGGATAATTTCAATCTTCGGTTTTGAACCCTATGCGCCTATGTGTGGATGCTTTCTTCCTGTCGGTCTGTAGGTCAGCGAGAGCCGTGTTGATAGCTTCCAACTGAATGCGTGTATCCTCGTTGATGTCGTTGTAGTCAGCGAATATTTCCTCAAGATCCTGCTTCAGCTCCTCGAAGTTCTTTTCAAGAGTTGATAGGCGCAACGCCATCGGATTGGCGGTCACCATCTTCCGCATAGCTACAAAAGCCCGCATTATTCCCATATTAACTTGAATAGCAGTTTTAGAGATCAATACACTTGAAAGCATAGCGACTCCAAGTTCGGTAAATGCGTATGGATTACGCCTCATTCCCATTTTGACAGAATTGGACATCACAATTTGTGATTTCCAATTCGCAACTTCTTCATCAGTCAACTGAAAAATGAAGTCTTCCGGGAAACGGTCACCATTACGTTTGACAGCTTGATTCAGAGTTCTCGTTTCCACTCCATACATAACTGCCAAATCTCTGTCGAGCATCACTTTCTGACCTCTTATTTCATAAATTTTTGACCGGATTATTTCCAAATCATTCATATTTTCAAGTATTAAGTAGAATGTTAAAATCCCCGACTTGCGTTGAGAGAACGCTGACCGTGGATAATTTCAATCTTCCGTCTTAAACCCTATACGCCTATGCGTGGATGCTTTCTTTCTGTCGGTCTGCATGTCAGCAAGAGCCGTGTTGATAGCTTCCAACTGAATGCGAGTATCTTCGTTGATGTCGTTGTAGCCAGCGAATATTTCCTCAAGATCCTGCTTCAGCTCCTCGAAGTTCTTTTCAAGAGTTGATAGGCGCAGTGTTACGGGATTGGCGGTAACCATCTTCCGGATAGCTACAAAAGCCCGCATAATATTGATATTTACTTGAATGGCTATGTCACTATTCAATAATCCCGACAACATGGCGAGACCTTGCTCTGTGAAAGCATACGGCAGTTTTCGTGTACCGCCCCAATTTGATGTTCCATTTTGGAATATCAAGTTTGCTCGAAGCTCATCAAATTCCACTTGCGTTAACTGAAACATAAAATCCTCGGGAAATCTCTTGAGGTTCCTCTTAACCGATTTATTCAGATTAGATGTAGTAACATTATAAAGCTCTGCCAAATCTCTGTCAAGCATCACCTTCTGACCTCTTATTTCATAAATTTTCGACCGGATTATTTCCAACTCATTCATAATATCAGGTATTAAGATTATTTGCCCATATAATGCAGATTCATTGCAGCAATGAAGCAAATGGGAAAGGTTAATCAGGATACAATAAAAGCGTAACTAATCGAATAATCAATTAATTACGCTTTTGCCTTAGTATCTCCATAGGGAGTCGAACCCTAATCGTCGGAACCGGAATCCGATATTCTATCCATTGAACTATGGAGACGTTTTACTTTGAACCAGGCGGAGTTTCAATCATTAAAGACCGTTTCGCCGCCTTTACATTTGCAAAGTTAATCATTTTTTCCGAACTTTGTATCCGTGGCTACGAAATTTTCGACATCCGCCACTAAAAACATTGTCAACATGGACGTTAAAATTGAAGAGGGATGGAAACGGCATCTCTCGCCAGAATTCGACAAACCATATTTCCATGCCCTTACCGAAAGGGTGAGGCATGACTATGCCGACCCGTCTATAAGGGTATATCCCCCCGGCAACAAAATATTCGCGGCTTTCGACGCCTCCCCTTTCGACGACACCAAAGTGGTGATTATCGGGCAAGACCCTTACCACGGCCCCGGGCAAGCCAACGGGCTCTGCTTTTCCGTGGCCCCGGGAGTGCAGATGCCCCCGTCCTTGGTAAACATCTTTAAGGAAGTCAGCGCCGACACAGGGGCTCCCATACCTGCCGACGGCGACCTCTCGCGTTGGGCGCGGCAAGGCGTGCTGATGCTCAATTCGTCGCTTACCGTAAAAGAACATCAGCCGAAATCGCATTCCAACATAGGTTGGGAGACGTTCACCGATGCCGCCGTCGATGCCCTTGCCAACAGCCGCGACAATCTCGTTTTCTTGCTCTGGGGTTCTGATGCCATACACAAAGGGGCGAAAATCGACCGTAACCGCCATCTCGTGCTCACGTCGCCCCACCCATCGCCACTTTCCGCACATCGTGGATTTTTTGGCAACCACCATTTCTCACGTGCAAACGAATATCTCGTAGCCCACGGTAAAACACCTATCGTATGGTAAGAATCCTTTACAAGGCTGCCATGTTCCTGTTGGCGTTGACTACTGCCGCCAACTCTTTCGGCACGGACACATCGACAGGCATTTTCGACCCTATGGTGAAAACCCTCTCGGTGCGTAACCCCGACTTTTTCATGGCTCCCCCGGTAATCCGCATGGGAAGCGAGGACCGGCTCACCGTTAATTTCGACATCATCGGCGACAGCCACGAATATCTCCGCTACCGTCTTATCCATTGCAATGCCGACTGGCAACCCTCACGCCTTCTCGAATCAGAATATCTCGAAGGATTCAACGAAGCCGAGATTTCGGATTATGCCTATTCATCGAACACATACGTCCATTTCGTAAACTACAATATCTCCATCCCCAACGACGATGTGCGGTTCCTCGCCGGAGGCAACTACCTCCTACAGGTCTATCGGGAAGACAATCCTGAAGACATAATACTTCAGGCGAGGTTTTCGGTGTCTGAAAACCTGTCGCAGGTCAACGGCTCCGTTACATCAAGAACCGACAGAGGTTTCAATACGGAATGGCAGCAACTTGACCTCGACATCGACGTGGCAGGCTTACCGGTGCAGAACCCTTATCAGGACCTCGTTGTGACCGTGACGCAAAACAACCGTCAGGAAACCACTCGCACCGTTTCCCATCCATTGCGGGTGGAAAGCAACCACGCCATCTTTGCCCATGACCAGAACCTCATATTCGAGGCCGGCAACGAATACCGCCGGTTCGAAACTGTGCGGGCTGATTATCCGGGCATGCATACCGATTCCGTAAAATTCGGAGGCTCCAACTGGCACGCATACCTCGCCACCGACACTCCGAGGACAGGGAGGAATTATATCTACGACCGCACCCAGCACGGCCGTTTCCTCGTCAACGAATACAACGCCACCGACCCCGACCTGGGAGCCGATTATGTAACCGTACACTTCACACTCGATTCCCCGGAAATTGTCGGGGCAGACCTTTATGTTGACGGTGATTTCGCCCAAAACAGGCAGACCGCCTTCAACAGAATGAACTACGACTTCAACACCGGACTTTACACCGCCGAAATACCCCTCAAACAGGGCAGCTACAATTATCAATATGTTGCATTACCCAAAGGATATGACGGCTCATCGGATGCCGGAGGCAAAAAAGTGGCAAATGCAGCCGTGGTGGAAGGGAACTATTATGAAACCGATAACGAATATTTTGTCAAGGTTTTCCTACGCACGCCGGGTGCAAGGGCAGACCGTCTGATAGGTACCTTGCTTCTCACATCCGGATCGTAATTTTTTATAAGTTGCCAATTCTGAATGTAGCGACATTCCTCCGGCATGTTTGATTGTATAACTCAAAAATGACATAGAAAAAAAGCCATCTAACCCCAAAGAAACAAACAAATCCGGGTTTTGATTAAAAAATTAAATATTTTAATATTTTTTCACATTTAAAATGCAAAATAATTACAAAATATGTTGTAATTTTGCATTGAATTTTAGGTATCTATATTCCTAACATGTAAGAATTTATTTAGTTAAGCAAAAGGACAAGTGGGCTGATTGGGAAATCCGTCCACTTTTTCCGTTTTATGAAGGGGTGTTTGGAAGAATCTACCGCCGGAAGTTTTTACCAGCATTCCTACCCCCCCCTACACCCTCAAAAATCAATAAAATGCTCGTAATAAAAGACACCCTCGTCTCCCTCGACCTCATAGAACGCTTCTTTGTCTGCGACCTTGATTCATGTCTCGGACAATGCTGCATCGACGGCGATGCCGGCGCCCCCCTTCTTGAAGAGGAAAGGGATGCTATCAATTCGCACATCGACGAAATCATGCCCCTCCTCACACCGGCCGGACAAAGGACAATTAAGGAAGAAGGCTCTTCATACATCGATCCCGACGGCGATCTCGTCACCCAGATTGTAGAAGGCCGCGACTGCGTATTCACCACATACGCTGAAGGGGGCAAATGCCTGTGCGCCCTCGAAAAAGCCTATCGGGAAGGGAAACTGCCCCAGCTGAAACCCTCGTCGTGCCATCTTTATCCCGTAAGGCTAAGAAAATACGGTTCGATGACAGCCGTAAACCTCCACCGATGGAAAATCTGCAAATGTGCCGAAGTCCTCGGTAAATCCAAAGGAGTGCGCGCATACGAATTCCTGAAAGAACCCCTCATCCGCCGCTTCGGCCAGGAATGGTACGACGAACTCTCCCTCGCCGCCTCCGAATGGCTGAAACAACACCGATAACTGTTAGGATATGCCATAATGTTTGTAGGGACATGCCTCCGGCATGTTTAATTAATCATCTGTTTTGCAAACTAAAAAACCATAACATGCCTCTACATTATCTTATGTACCAATTATAAAACTCTTTCAAAACAACTTCAAATCATTTATTCAAAAGTATGACCTTTGCTGTTGCATTGTCCATTTTCGGCATCGTCAATCCCACAGGAGCCCCTATATATGTAGGATCACACACAGTAAATTTCCTGCCGTTTAAGTTGATGTAATCACCGGCGACATTGTCGGTGAAAGCCACAGCAGTAGCGAGATGGCCCGGATAAAAAACCAATATCACATCCAACCCCACCAATTCCCTTACCAGATGTGAAAACAAGATCGACCTGTCTTCACAGTCGCAGTAGGGATAGTGGAGCGACTCTTCGGCGAAAAACGCACGGTCGTGGCCCCATACCTTGTCGTCATATTCATATTCAAAGCCGGTCTGGACAAAATTAAGCAAACGCTCCACAGCCTCCAATTGTCCGCACATACCGATAGATTTCTTTAAGGCGGGATAAAGCGTTTTCCTTACTTCCTCACTGACAGGGGCATCTGCATACATCGCCCAACGCGAAACAAAATTATCTCCGATATGCGATGTGGGATAATCGGAATAAAAATCAAGCAAGTTTTTATTCACCGACACTTCCGTAACCATATCGGGATTTCTTTTAGACTTCCTCGTCACTTTAGATGTCCCGCTATAGGCAAGTGCCGGTTCCTGCGTAATAAGGAGCGACATCGGTTTCTCTCCGGGATATTTTTGGTTTGCGATACGCAAAGTATTTGAATTGTCGTCGAGACAATAGAAATTTTCACCGTCAAGCACGAAATAAGCATTGTCGTATATATGATGACGCGATGCGTAAAGCAACACAAGACGGTCGCCGGCCATTCCCAGCCTCATCTTATAGCCAGACTGACAATAAACGAATGCTGTGAGGAGGGTGGCTTCGTTGGTCCCTTTACTGAAAATAGATTCAGCCATCTTCTTCACCATCCTGAGATAAGCCCAGTCGCCGATACGATGACAGTCCCTAAGCGCGAGACAATCCACTATCATATTCGTATAGTCGTCGCCCGAAAGCTTTATCCAGGCATCGGCAATCGAATTTTCCGACAATGCCCCCAGATGTATGGCCTTTGACTTGTCGAACCTTACCTTACCCGCCGTGCCATAAAACGTGAACTGCTGCACAGGCACTTCAGGCATAACCGGAGACGGCTTCGGGGCGGGCACCTCCCGGATTGGTTCTACAGGTTTCGGCTGAGGCACCGGCTCGGGAGCTGGGATAACCTCATCGAAAGGCAATGGCACAGGGGCCACGGGTGCAGGCTTCTTGTCGTCGAAAACCACAGGAGGAACAGGCTCATCCTTCGGACGCGGCGTTTTAGGCTTTGACTGCTTGCCAAGCCAGGTCTTACGGAGATAGTTGGCATATTCCTCATTCCGCTTGCGGCGATATTCTTCGAAATCCTTCTTTTTCTTGTCGCGGTATTTGTTAAACTCCTTGTTTTTCCACGCCTTATACTCCTCAAAAGAACCGTGGCCCTGTCCATATACCGGCAACAGGGCCACGATGCTTAGAAGGACCACCGTAATGATCTTTTTCATAAAATCGTATTTAAAAATTCAACGAGAGGGCAAGTCCGGCGGCATCAGGGGTGAAAACCGGCGAAAACGACAAAACGCTTCCTTTTGCCTTGTCAACCACCACACGTCTCGCACCACGAGCAACGGCGGCATCAACGATGCTATAAATCCATACCGCACCGGCCACACCGATACAGATATTCCTACCGGTCTCCCAATTGCTTGCCTTGGAATTATATTCCTTTGCAAACTTGGGTTGCTCTATCATTTTTTTGTGATAAGAAGCGCGTTGATTCTCGCATACTATTATTCCCGCAACCGACAAGACGGCACCGGCAAACATACATGTACCCTTTACCTTGCTTCCTTTATACCATTGTCCGAGACCCGGAATTATCGACATAAAAGCCGGCTTCGGGCCGTAGGAGTCGGTAAGATAGGTTCTGTCGAACTCCGGGTTGTCGGTCAAAGCCACCATATATAGCGTATGGAGTTTCACCTGCCCGGCCTCATGGCCTACATACTCGTCTATTTTCTTGGCCTGGACTTTGTAGTCCTGTCCTTTCACCTCCACTTTCAAGTCAACCTCCTCATGAATCCTTTCAGAATCGCTACCCTTGCTGTCAATATCAGTGTCGGCATGGGTAAGCATCCCCGACTGGACGCTCACAAGAGCGGCATCGGCGAGTCGTTGGTCCTGAGCCAAAGTATGCAGTGCGTTCATACGAGCCGAAGACATATCACCTCCGTAAGAGATAATCTCGATAAACTTATATGTGTCGTTCAATTCCCGGGGAGTATTGCCCACCCATTTCGGTTGGCTTGCACCAACCGAAAACGGGAGTAACATAAATATAATTACCAATAAATTTTTCATCTCATGCCTCTTCTGATTGTTCATTATCTTCTAAATCAGGAACCGAGTTGGAATCGCCTCCAGAGAGTTCCTTCTCAATCTCCTCCTGCCACTTGCCAAGTTCGTTCTCAATTCGGCTGCGGTCTTTATCCGACATACGATTTTTTAATTGTTTTACCGCTTCTTCAGCAAGCCCGGATTCCGTGCCTTGATATTCTACACATACGAATACCGTGAACCTACGGTTTTTCTTATTGTAAAATTTGTCCTCTTTTACAATCGGGGTTCCCTTTAGCACATTTTGGCTTATGGTTTTCGTTATAGACCTGGTTTTTGAGCCACCCTCATACATTGTCTCCCCGTCCTCATCGCTTGATGCGTAACCATCCAAATCGTATGAAAGCGTCTTCGACGCATTGAGTATGGCCATCTCAAGCGCCTGCGATAATGCCGACCGTGCATTATCCATAGCTTTTTGTCTGGCAACATTCTCCCGCATACTTTGTCCCATTCCTGACGCACGTGTGGCAGGTTTCTTCAAAGCATATTTCTGGCTTTCAGTCAAGTCTTCCTTATCGCCATAGACGGAATCGTCGGCATAAACTGCCATCCCCATGACAACGGCCACAAACAACAATAAAATTTTCTTCATATTTTTCAATGCTTTATGGTTAGTTTATATGTTTCACATCTCTTTCCGTCGCTTATCCTCACTATAGCCACCTTGGCGCTTCCGGCAGAAACGGCAACGCGCTCGCCTGAGCTTACCGACTCTCCTATCTTCGTTCCGTCGAGTCCATACACCTCCACGCGGTCACCGGCAAACGTATTTTCGACAACGCACATACCGCCTTCCGAATATACGTTGGCATTCCCGCAGACAACTCCATCAACGGCCCCGTCTTCCGATATCTTCAGCGTGCCACTGAATCCGGCCAAATTCAATTTCTCCTCTTCCGGCGTTACGAGAAGGATATTGCTCATTACCACACCATAATCGCCGTCGGCCATCGATTCGTCGGCTTTAACCTTTATCGCCACTATGCTCCCGCTATTGCCTTTGAACGAAGCGTTCTTAAGGGAATAGGCAATCAGGAAATAGCCTCCGTCTTCAGTCTGCTTGAAATTAAGTTCATGTGAACTCTTCTTACGTTCGGTAAGCGAAATCGATTCCACATACTCGTCATCGTCGTTATATTCTTTCACCACGCTGACACCAGAAGGCAACTTGAGGTTGAACTGGAAAGAACAGATTTCTTTTTCGTTTGTCAAGTCAATGTTCAGGATCCCTTCCCCTCCGGGAGTCAAGGTGAGGGGAGCTATCGAGAAGGAATTAGACTCGGAAGGGTTGTCGCCCCCCTGGTTGTCAACCGTCACTGTCTGCGTCACGTCGGGCAGGTCGATTCTTATGCCCGGGCTTCCGTTCACAAGAGGCACCACATGGATATTACCGAGCCAAACCTGATATTCCCCGCTCATGGTGTTGGGCACGTTGACATCGAAAACCACGATATCGCCGCTGTCGCCGCTGATTGCCTGATTTTTCATCGACATTACAACCACAGTATATGTGCCGTCTTCGCGCAGGTTGCACGAAAGGGAATGGTTGCTCCTTTTCCGTTCGGTGAGACGGATGTCGGGCACTGTCTCATCGTCTTCGTCAACATAGTCGTTCACCGTTATCCCCTCGGGCAAACGGATATCGAACTGGAATGCCGTCACATTAATATTGTTGGCCAACGCCACCGACAGTTTCTGACTTCCGTTTCCGGCAGTAAGCCTGTCGGTGCCGAGCGACATCCTTACGTCGATGTCGCCGCTTTGCCCGGAGTTGGAAACGTTCACATATCCGGTATGGTCGCTCTGGTCAATCCGTTCACCGGGATTGCCATCCACGAGAGGCACGATATGTATGTTCGAGAGCGCAACGGGATAAGAACCTGTCTGCATCGACGAAGAAGCCGTCACACCTAAGTTTACAATAGCCCCGTCGGTGTCGTTGAATGCCTGGTTGCCCATGGAAATCACGACTATGCGGTATGTGCCGTCATCCTGCAACACACAGTTGAGCTGATGCTTGCTTTTCTTACGCGCCGTAAGACGGATGTCGGGCACAGTCTCCTCGTCCTCGTTTACGGTATTGTTTACCGTCACACCGTCCGGAAGCTTCACATCCAACTGGAAAGCAGTTACCTCCTCGGAGTTCCTTAGATTGATTGCCATGGTCTGTTTCGCTCCGGCGTCAAGAGTGACAGAGGGTACGTACATAGCAACATCGGCGGAGGCGACACCGCCACAAGTCAAAACCGCCGCAATCGCAAGGATTGACCTCATATTTCGGCTAATTTTCTTCATATTCTTCTTTATTAAATGTTATTATTGCTCCTTCATAATCAGTTCTACAGCTCCGACTGCGTCATCCACGAGCACCTGTCCGTCGCCGTTTATATCGGCGTTCAAGGCATTGAAAGAAGCCGACGGCTTTCCGATTATATAGTTGATGATACCGACAACGTCTGCGGCATCCACCACCCCGTCGCCGTTGGCATCACCTTTCTTCCCCGAAGGAGTCTGTATTGACTTCTCGGCATAGGCCATCACCAATGAAGACGGCAGTTTACCATCGGCCGATACCGACACATTCGCCTCGGTTCCCTCAGTTATATTCCCCAATTCAACTTTCCATTCACCGTCAACTATGAAGGATTCATACATGTTCCCTCCGATAAAAACATAGACCATACCCGGAGCGGATGCCTTTCCGGAAATATAACCGCGACTACCGCTTATGAAGTCAGTCACTTCCGGAATATCACACTGATTCTTATTGTAGGGGAACGATTCACCTTCTTTTATTGCCCATTGCGTTCCAAAATCAAATCCCATACCTTCGTAGGTAGATTTTCTCTTCAATGTCTTTAGTCCGTAAGATTGACCGTTTTTTTCGTCATCTTCGACAATTTGCGGAGTGCCGTTAACGTAGGCAAGCATTCCGGAATAGGCATAGTTGTTAGGATAATCCTTAGGTGAAACCCTATAAAGTGAAGAATTTTTACTCGAAATAGTATCTTGGAGAGCCACGTTATCCACACAAATTTCCGAATTAATTTCGAAATTGTCAGGATTCACCGAAGCTATGATTCCACCGACGTTGCCGTTGCCCGAAAGAACTCCACCGGCCACATTACGAGACATTTCATAATCCATAACAAAATAGTAGGCAAAAGAATTTACATTCCATTTGGCACCACTGCTACAAGAAACTATACCTCCGGCATTTTTCTGCGATAGAACTTTTCCAATATATGAATTATCCTCCAAAACCGCCTTATATACGTTTCCCCAGCCGGAAAAATAACTGCTAACCACACAATATTCTCCGGAAATAATCTTCCCGCAAATACCACCGGCATTATCTTCCGATGCCTTTACAGATATATAAACCGTACAGCCTTTTATGCTGCTTACGTAATTTTTACGCCTGTTAAGACTGGTATTGGGGATGGTGTTGAAGTCTTGGCCAATATTTGACAAAGAACCCACAAGTCCCCCCACGTTATTTTCTCCAACTACAGAGCCACCCATCACCAGGACATCTGAAAGACGGTTGTTGTATTTGGTTCCTTCTTCAGGACTATCCATGCCGTTACGGAATCCGAGGAGACCAACCAATGCGCCGACATTATCTTTTCCCGTCACATCGGCGTTCAATAAACCGAGATTGCGTATGTATCCATTTTCTACACATCCGAAAAGTCCAATATTATCAATTGAAGGACGATTGATATAAAGTCCTTTTATTACATTGTTGTTACCGTCGAATTTACCTTGGAACGGCGTAGTGACATTTCCTATGGGTGTCCATCCTTGAGAAGGGTTATCTTCCGCAATAAATGCTCCCAAATCTATGCTATTCATCAATTTATAGGATGCCGACAAATCATTTCTAATTTCAAACAACTCGTCAGCGCTTGTCACCTGATAGGGGTCTTTTTCCGTTCCCGACCCTTTCCCGGAAAAGGCTTCCATTTGAAAGGCACTTCCAAGAATTAGTAATATGAGTAAACTGTTTTTTTTCATATTTCCTCTATTTAGATTATTATCATTGTGCCTTCATAATCAGTTCTACAGCTCCGACGGCATCGTCAACAAGCATCTGTCCGTCGCCGTTTATATCGGCGTTCAAAGCATTGAAAGAAGCCGACGGCTTTCCGATTATATAGTTGATGATACCGACAACGTCGGCGGCATCCACTACTCCGTCGCCGTTGGCGTCACCTGCCGTTCCCGAAACATCCGGGCCTGATTGTCCGGAAGCTTTTGCTTTTACCACTATAGAAGGAGCCTTGTCGTTGGTTATGACAGTGATTTCAGCGTTCGCGCCGGGTTTGACGTTTCCTAAGGATACTTCCCAATTTCCGTCAACCACATACGATTCATAGAGAGACCCTACTGTCTTCACATACACCGTGCCGGTACCGTCCGCGGTCCCTTTTATCGAGGCTTTCCCCCCGCTGAGGAATTCCGTCACCTTAGCCGGTTTTGACTGCCTTATGTTGTAAGGCAAAGTTTCTCCCTCTACGATTGCCCAATGATTGTTGAAGTCGAAACCAAGACCTTCGTAAGTGCTCTGTTTCTTCAAAGTCTTTAGACCATAGCTAACTCCATGGGCATATCCGTCTTCCACTGTGATGAACTTGCCGTTCTGAATCAACACTGTTGCCGCATTGGCATAATTGTTCTGTTTGGAATAGGGCGACACACGGTAAAGTTCTCCCGAAGTCGCCGACAGAGTATCGACGGCACAGATGTTGTTTAACAAATCCTTGCCTTCACCGAATGCTTTATTAAAAATACCATAAACGCTGTTGCCTGCTTTAAGTGAACCACAAACTATGTTACGCCTGTTAGTTCCCTGACAATAGGCATAATTCCAATCTCCATTTCTTTCCACCCCTCGATTCCCTCCTATTCCTTGAATAACTTTAGCGATTATTCTTGTATCAATTATATTGTCTGAAATAACCATTGCATCATAATAATCATTTGGACCAAATCCTCCGACAACACCTGAAGCAGATTCTTTCGATACAATATCAGAATATATCATATTATTGGTAATAATACTATTTTCGTTTATTGGCTTTCTACTATCATATTCTCCTTTCCAACAATTAGATACACATCCGCCGACATTATCCTGTCCGGATATGTTTCCTAAAACGGCAACATTGTCATCTATCGAAGATTGCTTTACCCATCCGGCAAACGATGCGACATATTCAGTACCTTGTAAGGTATAATCTATCAACTCACATCGTTCTATTTTGCTATTATCCATGTAGCCGACAAGAGCGAGATAATTCTTTCCCCAAATTTTAGTGGATGTCAACTTGCATTCCGTCAAGCTTCCATCTTTCAAGTAACCGATAAGACCTACATACGAACCGCCGGATATATCGGTATCCCTGAGTCGGCAATTCCTCACCGACCCACCCTTTATATAACCGAAAAGACCCACATAGTCCGTAGAGGCGCGGTTGATTTTCAATCCCTTTATCTCACAACCCTGCCCGTCATAGCTTCCGGCAAAGGGGAACGAGGAGTCGCCTATGGGGTTCCATCCTTGCGACGGATTGTCTTCCGTTATCCAGGCTGCGAGGTCAATGTCACTCATCTGTATATAATGGGCCGAGAGGTCGTTGCGCACCTCGAAAAGTTCATCGGCGTTCGTCACCTGATATGGGTCTTTATCCGTACCTGATCCGTTTCCCGTGAATGCCTCAACCCTGAATATCATAGACAATAGAAATAATGTCAATATACAAAACCTATTCATATTCAAGCACATTTTAACCATTCTTCGATTTAATTAATTCACGGTAAATATCATTGCGCCTTCATGATCAGTTCGACAGCACCGACAGCATCATCCACAAGCACCTGTCCGTCGCCGTTTATATCGGCGTTCGAAGCATTAAAAGAAGTTGACGGCTTACCTATGATATAGTTGATGATTCCGACAACGTCGGCGGCATCAACCACCCCGTCGCCGTTTGCGTCACCCGCCTTTCCCGAAACATCCGGAGTCGGTTTTTCAGCCAAAGCCGACACAGTCAATGACGGCAATTTCCCTTCCGCCGCAACAGAAACCTTAGCCTCGGTGCCTTCCGTAATGTTGCCGAGTTCAACTTTCCATTTGCCGTCAACCACATACGATTCAAACAGGTTTCCCCCTATATAGACATACACTTGTCCCGGGTCTGAAGCAGACCCTGAAATATACCCACGACTTCCTCCGACAAATTCATCTACAACAGGAGGTTCACTGCACAGCTTATTATATGGCACGGAAGAGTTTTCCTTAATCGACCATTGAGAAGCGAAATCATATCCCATCCCTTCGTATGTAGTTCTTTTTCTCAAAGTCTTTAATCCGTATGACATCCCGTTAAAGTCATTGTCCTCAAAAGAAATCGGAGTCTCTTCCCATTGGCCTACCATTCCGACAAAGGCATAATTATTTGTAAATGCTCTGTTTGCGACTCTATAAATTTCTTTCTCCTTGCTACGTATGGAATCAAGCAACGCCACATTTTCGACGAGAATCATCTGCATTATATAATTCTCATTATCAAAAGAAGGCCTAATCCTGCCAACAATCCCGCAAACATTCCTTTGACCGGACACAGTGCCCATTACAATGTTTCTTTGGACTACAAAATCAAGGTCAAGCCAATTTTGACGCCAATCCGGAGTATCTATCCTTTCCCATCCGTCAATGCATGCCGCGACACCTCCGGCGATTCCCGAAGAAATAATGTCGCAATCCACGACATTATCCTCAATTGTGACTTTAAAATTTCCATAAGACCCACTTCCCCAAGAAAAGCTGCTTTCATACCATCTGTATTTTCCGGAAGAAACGAGTCCACATATTCCACCGGCATTGTTACCCGCATTGACCGATCCCGACACATTGCATCCTTTAACCATGAGATCTAAGTCACTCATTCCGACACCCCGGAAATCAACTGAACTTGTTATGACACCGGCAACACATCCTCCGTTTTCCTCGCAAGACAAGTAGGCACCTTGAATAATAACGTCATTTATATAATTTGAAAACCCGTTGCGCTCTCCAACATGTGTATCCAATATTCCGGCCAATGCTCCAACATTGTTTTTGCCGGTCAACCTGGCGTTAAGGATAGCGATATTATTAATTTTCGATCCGGCCACACATCCGAAAAGACCGACATTATCCATAGTAGGACGATTGATATACAATCCCTTAACCACTCTATTGTTGCCATCAAGTTTCCCTTGAAACGGCGTTGTAACATTCCCTATGGGAGACCACCCCTGACTCGGGTTATCTTCCGCGATGAATTCCGTTAAATCTATATCGTTCATCAATTTATAGCAAGCCGTAAGTTCATTGCGGATTTCAAAAAGCTCGTCGGCATTCGTAATCTGATACGGGTCTTTTTCCGTGCCCGCGCCTTTGCCTGAAAACGCATGTGCCGAAACGCTTGCAGTTGCCAACAAAACAAAGGTTATCATTATCTTCTTCATATTCTGTCAGTTGTTAAGTGTTATATATAATCATTCAAACGTTTTTTATCATCATTCCATCATGACGAGACGTAAGCCGAGAGTAGGCAACGCACTTCCTTCAGCGGCACTGCTTCTCACCGACACACGGCACTCCCTGGCTGCATCGCTATAGCAGCCGCCCCTTATCACGCGCACGCTCCCTGTGGCGGGGCCTATCGGGTTGGTCTGGTCTTTTACGCTATAGTTACCATACCAGTCGGAACACCATTCCCACACGTTGCCGCTCATATCATAAATGTTAAGCTCATTGGCATCCCTCTTGGCCACTTCATGGAGTTTGCCGCCGGAATTTCCGGAATACCAAGCCACGGACCCGATAACCGAACTTCCGCTATATTTCAATCCGCCCCCGTTTACGCCTCCACGGGCCGCGAATTCCCATTCAGCTTCCGTCGGCAATCTGAATTTATTGCCGGTCAGTCTGTTGAGTTTCTCTATAAACTGAAGGCATTGGGAATAAGTGACGTTATAGACCGGGAAATCTTCTCCAAGACCGTTGGCGGTGGTCAACGCCGGGTAACTGCCCATTACGACATACCACAATTTCTGCGTCACTACGGTTTTACCGATAAGGAATCTGGAAAGCGTCACGTTATGCACCGGACTTTCGTCGGAATATGAATCGCCGTCGTAATTAGGTTCGGAATTTGTCTTTCCCTGTGAGCCCATGCCGAACTTCCCTCCGGCCACGGTTGCCATATCGAATTTACAGTAACCGTATGAGGTTTCTATCTCAATCGTTGTATAAGGATTGACTGCATGTTTGGAAGTCGTAAACGATTTCTCTTCACCGTATGAAGTCCCTTTTTCATTTACGGCATAAGCCCTCACATAATATTTGGTCTCCGGTTTCAGTCCGGTTATCGTGGCTTTAAGTGTCTCGGTCTTGCCACACGACAGTTTTCCGGTTTCGACGGTGGGGTAAGGTGAAGTGGAATACGCGAATCCTGCGTCCTGTAAAGTGCCGTTACCTAAAGAAGCCACAGCGGCCTCCACCTCTGCCGATGTATTGCTTATGGCAACCATTGTCACAGGCGACAAAGACGGGGCGGTGACAGCAAGTGTAGTGAACGATGTCTCTTCGCTATACCCCACGCCAAGTTCGTTGACGGCGTAAGCCCTCACGTAATAGGTGGTGTTTTCCGTCAGGTCGGTTATCGTTTTTCCAAATCTTTCGGCGGTTGTGCCATAACTTACTTTCTTGTCGTTCACAGTCGGCGATGGTGAAGTGGAGTAGCAGAAACCGCAGTCGGTAACGTTGCCGTTTCCCGCATCCCTGACTTTCGACGACAGTGTAGCTTTCCCTTTCCCGATTTCCGAAACGGCCACTTTTTCCAAAGTAGGTAGAGAAATGACTTTTACGTTCCATCCGTTGTGCGCTTCTTCCGTGGGGATATCCATATAGCCGCTCTGCCCTTCACCGAGCACCCCGTTTTCGCACTCCGTGGAAAACGAATAATTGCCGTAAGCCAGTTTCAATGCCCTTGAACCTTTCGGAAAAGATGCATAAATATATGGGGTGAAGCCGTCGTCGCCAACCTTGAGGGATACTGTAGGCAGTTCCTTAGCCAGTTCCCCATTGGCAGGAGTAAACATGCAGAATGTCTCGAGTCCAGACACCTTAATATCCTTTCCCTTCTCCCCTTTGAACCGGATCCTTCCGGATGCAGGCACAAGCGAAACAGACACCCTCACACCTTCGGGAGTCTTCGAATAGCTCCCTTCATGGTCGCTATACACCGCAGAAGAATAAGACAAACTTATTTTTTCCGCACCGGCCCCGTCAACGTCGTTAAGATAATAGGCGTCACACACCGATGCGGTTCCCGAAGGAAGTATGCCGTTGTAGTATAAAGTCCAGATATCCTCGTTTTTGTTATAGACTGCTTTCCCGTCGATTTTTTTCTCACCGTCGGAAAACAAAAGATACACGTTAGCCTTGTCTTTCCATTCCCACGACCCCGACCTGACGGGTGCTCCTGTTCCGAATTCCAGCACCTCGGCATCGAAAATAAGCGGACAACTTCCGGATTCGGAAGAATTCCCATATTCCGGATTATCATGGCTGCATGCCATGGGGCATAAAGCCGCAACCGACACTATCGTCACGCCAATAAATTTCTTATATAAATATCGTTTCATAATACGCCGTTTCATTTTCTTGTCCAGTTTTTGTCTTCCCCAAAGTCTCCGATGCCTATCTGCACGTCTTTAGCCGACGTCGTGAACTCAACGTCTTTCCCGTAGCTGATTGTCCCGGTTTCAGTCTTTACGTAAGCCCTAACATGATAAACCGTAGATGCCGACAAACCGGTAAGCGTCACCTTAAATGAGTCGGAAGGCGACGGTGATTTCACTACGTTCGAATTGATTGTGGGCGACGGAGCGGTGGCCCAGCATACGCCGCATTCCGCCACGCTATGTCCGCCGAGGGATGTCACCTCCCCTCCGGCCACAGCGGAATTATACGTAATCCCTGTGACATCGGAAGTCGCAACGACAACATCGCCGAACGATGTCTTAAACTCTACATCGGCACCGTATGCGGTTCCGATCGAATTGGTGGCATACGCCCTCACATGGTAAGTCTTGTTGGGGCTCAATCCAGTGAGCGTGGAATTAAAGGCCCCTGAAGAATGGGTCTTTCCGAGCGATGTCTTCGAATCGGCCAATGTCGGATTCGGTTTCAACCCCCATACGTGTCCGTAGCCGGAGACTTCATCCACGTTGCCGAGAGAGAGTATGTTGCCGGAGGCCATGGCCTGCGACGCCTGCACGTCAGACACCGCCCCCGTTTCCACCTCTGCAAGCTGCGGGGTGCCTCTTGTTTTGAACTTAATCTGATTGCTATAGCTTACCCCTTCGGTGTTGACGGCGTAAGCCCTGACATAATATTCCGTAGAAGGCTCAAGCGATGAGACGGTGTAAGAGTAGTCTTCGGCCACGTCACAATCTCCGAGATTGCATTTTTCCCCTGTCTCCAAAACGGGCTCTTCATCGACCGACCAACAGAAACCGCGCGACGTGACTTTCGAACTGCCCACCGACACCACCGCCCCCTTGAAAAGCGCGGTGTTGAAAGTGACGCCGTCAACGGAATGCAACGCCACAGTCGGCTTCGCTTTCGATGGGATGTTCATCCTGACGGCCACGTTCATAGTTTCGTCGTTGATCCTTACAGAAATCTCCGCTTCATAATCGCCTTCCCCGAATCCGCTGCGGTTGACGGAAACGGTGACAATCTCCGATGTCGAAAACGACCCGGATGTCTTGTCAATCTTCACCCATTCCTTCGACGGAGACAGATTATAGGATATGTTACCTGTGCCTGTGTTGGTGAGCGTCATCCGCATAGACGACCCGGTTGACCCGAAGTCAAGACTTTCCGGCGAGATCTTAAGGGTTACGCCTTGAACTCCCATATTCACCCTGACCACTTCGCTGCCGCCGTTGGAAGCGATGGCCAAAGTCTGGGAATAATTGCCCCTTTCAAGCCCTTTACGATCAACATTAACCACTACCGAAGCACTTTCTCCGGCTTGTATTTCTCCCGACGACGGTATGCATGAAAGCCATGACGCATCTTCGCTTATCTGCCATTTAAGCACTGCGTTACCGTCGTTGACGAGGTCGAGCGTAAGCGTAGTTGACGTGTTGCCGAAATCAAGGGTTGATTGAGAAACTTTAAGCGACGCCACCGACGGGGTGAGTTGAAAATCCAATTTCGATGTCTCCCCGGCCACGATGGCCACGGTCTTGCTGTCGGTCTTATAATCGGTTTTTACAGCCTGAATCGTATAGTTACCCACATCCAGAGAAGTGAACTCATATTTTCCGTCACTCCCCGTGGAAACCGTTTTTCCAGAAGGAGAAAGAGTCATGGACACACCCGCCAATGGCTCATGCGTGCGGGAATTGGTTACTGTGCCCACAATACTTCCCTGCAAGTCAACAATATCTTTGGCACAAGAAAACGTAATCAGACTTAATAAAAATAAGACCGACAGCCTGCAACACTTTTTTTTAAATTTCATGAATGGTTAGCTTCGATTGCCCTTCCGGCTCCCCTCTTCCAGGCCTCTATGGTGATATAAAATGAAAGCGCGGGAGTCTGTACCTGTTGCTCGTCCCGCTATGTGAGGCTCTCGCATTGCCCATCTCAGTAGAACGAGCAACGCAGAAGCCCACGCCGATATATACAGCCGCACATCTGCTCACGCAGACGCGGTTATATACATACCCGAGGCATCTACCGTTGCCACATCCTTGACCGAGATTTGAAACTTGCGAGATTTCACATAGCCAAGATTGCGCTTAGTAAACGCTTCCAAAAACTACCCACCCCACCGACCTTTCGGTCATTCGGCGTGAGTTTCAACGTGCAAATATAACAATTATATTCTATATTTCACTAAAAATTTAAATAATTTTATTTATAAAGACATTAATTTAAATTCTTTATAAAACGAATGTTAATTTTATTTCAAATCCAATTATAATACATGATGTAACGAAAGATGAAATATAGCATAATTCTCAACATGTCTGAAGCATTTCGCAATTTTTATAGCAACCAGCTATACCCATATTGCAAATACACAAAAGATCTGTGTATTGCAACCAATAAGTAATCAAGATTTCTACAGGATCGGGGAGACGAGGCGGAGGAGGGATTCGAGGAAGCGTTGGCCCAGGGGGCGTTTGCGCCATTTCATTAGGGTCAATTTGCGGCATTTCTTCAAATCTTCGAAGAAGATGTCGCGCATGCGGCGGTTGAGCGCAGAGTCGTAAATCAATAGGTTGCATTCGAAATTGTTTTCGAAACTGCGGAAGTCGAAATTCGTTGAGCCGGCGGTTACAAGTTCGTCATCCACTATCATTGCCTTGGCATGAAGCATACCCGGCTCATAAAGATATACCTTTATCCCGGCTTTAAGACACTGCGTAATGTAGGAGAACGAAGCGTAATGCAGAAGCACACTGTCGGTTTTCTCAGGCATCATTATCCTGACATCCACCTTCGACAATGCCGCAGCCTGCAATGCGGAAAGAAGCGCATCGGTCGGCAGGAAATATGGGGTCTGGATGAGGATTGTCTTTTTTGCGGAGGCGATGGCTTTTAGAAATACCATCGAAAGATTGTTCCAACTTCCGGTAGGCCCGCTCGTAACAAGCTGCACCCCCGTCGTATTGCTGAAATCCACAGGCGGCGGAACGACAGAAGGTAATTCGGGCTGTTTTTTCAAAAAATTCCAGTCAATGGCAAACGAATAAATCAGCGACTCCACGATATCCCCTTTCATTCGGAAATGGGTGTCGCGCCACACTTCTCCATCTTCCGGTCCATACACGTAACGGTCAGCGATGTTCATGCCACCTATGTAACCCACCTCTGAGTCTATGACGACGATTTTACGGTGATTACGCCAGTTTATACGGTTGGCAAGCTGAGGGAAAGTAACTTTAAAAAATGGATGAGTATCGACTCCGGCCGCCTGCATCTTCTTGAAGAAACTACGCTTCGCCGAGAAACTTCCTACGTGGTCATACATCACCATGACCTTGACGCCCTGGCGCGCCTTCTCCATCAAAATCTCGGCTATCTCGGTGCCGATTTTATCGTCAAGGAATATATAATATTGTAAAAGTATCGAACGCTCTGCGCCTCGCAAATCCCTCTTCAACGCCTCGAATTTCGATGCCCCGTCAGTAAAAATGCAGATTTCGTTGTTTACCGTGAAAGGCGCGCGGCAAAGGGTGTGGGCAAGCCGGATTAAAGTTCGTTGCTCAGGTGGAAGATTGAGTGTGTTGATATCGATTTTCCTCGGCGTGTGGTCATGCATCAGCTTGCGCTTATTATGGCGAGAAATCATGTGCAGCCCTTTCAGGCTACGTCCGAAAAAAAGATAAAACACAAGTCCGATGCCGGGAAGGAATATCAGTGCTATCACCCATGAAAGCGCGCGTATAGGATTGCGGTTCTCCCGGAGCACCACAACCACAGAGGCTATCACGACAATCGCATATAAAAGCACCAATGCCAATGCGAGCCAACTGCTGAGATGTATGGTATCTTGCCATATCATTCCGTTCAGACTGTCTTATCCATTCCTCAGGCACGACAAATGCCGCACCGCCAAAGACGATGCTAAATTAGCAATTAATATCGACAGATGCAAGAATATAGCTCCAAAAGTATGAGAGCGTCCGCCATGTCATGACGAACGCTCTCTACTAATATAATTATATGGCTAAGATTATTCAGCCTTAGGAGCCTCCTCAGCGGGAGCGGCCTCAGGAGCTTCTGCAGCAGTAGCCTCTGCAACGGGAGCTTCAGCAGGTGCAGCTGCCTCTGCGGGAGCGGTGCTCTTTTTGCGACGGCTGCGGCGTGTGCTCTTCTCTTTCTTGCCTCCGGCTGCCTCAAGCATGTTTTCGTTGAAGTCAACAAGTTCGATCATCGCCATCTCGGCGTTGTCGCCAAGACGATGTCCGGTCTTGAGGATTCGGGTATAGCCCCCGGGACGCTCGGCTACCTTTTCGGCAACCACGCCGAAAAGTTCTTTCACAGCTTCCTTGTTCTGAAGATAGCTGAAGACGAGGCGACGGTTCGTCATATCGTCGGTCTTCGACCTCGTGATAAGAGGCTCGGCATAGATGCGCAGTGCTTTCGCCTTTGCCAGAGTCGTATTGATTCTCTTATGCATGATAAGAGAAATTGTGAGGTTCATCAGGAGGGCATCGCGATGACCTTTCTTACGACCGAGGTGGTTGAATTTTTTATTGTGTCTCATCGTTGTTTAGTCTTTATCCAATTTATATTTTGAAATGTCCATCCCAAAGGAGAGGTTGAGGCTTGCAAGGAGCTCATCGAGTTCCGTCAGCGACTTCTTACCGAAGTTGCGGAACTTGAGAAGGTCATTCTTATTGAAGACCACAAGCTCACCGAGAGTCTCTACCTCGGCGCTCTTAAGGCAGTTGAGGGCGCGGACTGAAAGATCCATATCGGTAAGCTTGCTCTTGAGAAGCTGGCGCATGTGGAGCACCTCCTCGTCAAACTCATCGACATCGTTCTCCTTGGGAGCCTCGAGAGCAATCTTCTCATCGCTGAAAAGCATGAAATGATATATGAGAATCTTCGCCGCCTCCTTAAGCGCGTCCTTCGGCTGGATAGAGCCGTCGGTCGTAACCTCGAGAATAAGCTTCTCATAGTCGGTTTTCTGCTCCACACGATAGTTCTCCACCGAATACTTCACATTCTTGATGGGGGTATAAATGGAGTCGATTGCTATCACGCTGGGATCGGCGTCGCCGAGAAGCTCTCTGTTCTCGTCGGCCGGAACCCATCCTCGCCCTTTGTTGATGGTAAATTCCATCTGGAAGCTCGCGGAGGGGTCAAGATGGCAAATCACGAGTTCGGGGTTCAACACCTCGAATCCGGAAAGCACCTTTCCCAAGTCGCCTGCCTTAAACACATCCGTGCCCGACACATTGACCACCGACTTTTCGGTCTCATGGTCTTCGGTCAGCTGCTTGAACCTTACCTGCTTAAGGTTGAGAATGATATTCGTAACATCCTCTTTAACCCCGGGGATGGTGTCTAATTCATGTGCCACACCGTCGATTCTTATCGAGCAGATGGCGAAGCCACCAAGCGACGACAGAAGAATCCTGCGCAGCGCGTTGCCTATGGTCTGGCCGTAGCCAGGCTCAAGAGGCCTGAATTCAAACTTGCCGAACTTATTGTCGGCCTCAAGCATGATGACCTTGTCGGGTTTCTGAAATGCTAATATTGGCATGGGTTTCTATTGTTTATTATTTAGAATACAACTCAACGATCAACTGTTCCTTGATGGTCTCCGGAATGTCTTCACGCTGGGGAACATGGAGGAATTTACCGCCCTTCTTGCTTTCGTCCCATTCAATCCAGGGATATTTGCTATGGTTGAAGCCGGCAAGGCAGTCGGCGATAACCTCGAGCGATTTCGACTTCTCTCTCACGGCGACAACGTCGCCGGGCTTTACATGATATGAAGGGATGTTGACTACATCTCCGTTCACCGTGATGTGCTTGTGGAGCACGAGCTGACGTGCGGCAGGACGGCTCGGGGCTATGCCGAGACGGTAAACCACGTTGTCGAGTCTGCTCTCGAGGAGCTGAAGGAGAACCTCGCCCGTGATGCCCTTAGTGCGCGCAGCCTTCTCGAAAAGATTGCGGAACTGGCGTTCGAGCACTCCGTATGTGTATTTTGCTTTCTGTTTCTCCTTGAGCTGGGTGCCATACTCCGAAGTCTTTCTTCTACGGTTGGCGCCATGCTGTCCCGGCGGATAGTTCTTCTTAGCCAGAACCTTATCCTCACCATAAATTGCCTCGCCGAATTTGCGGGCTATTTTTGTCTTTGGGCCTGTATATCTTGCCATTTTTTTCTAATGTTTAATTAAAGTGGGCCTTTCTGCCCGCTCCTTAGCGCAGCCGCGACTGCCGAGAGAAAGATGCTGTGGCAGTCTATTCGCATTCAGAGACGGGCGCGAGGGGCTTTGATGTTATACTCTTCTTCTTTTCGGAGGACGACATCCGTTGTGCGGGAGCGGAGTGACATCTACGATTTCCGTCACTTCTATTCCGGCGCCGTGTACGGTGCGGATTGCCGATTCACGTCCGTTGCCCGGTCCCTTCACATAGGCCTTCACCTTGCGCAGGCCAAGGTCGTATGCAACCTTGGCACAATCCTGGGCTGCCATCTGGGCTGCATAGGGAGTGTTCTTCTTCGAACCTCTGAAGCCCATCTTGCCGGCTGAACTCCAGGAAATGACCTGGCCCTCGCTGTTGGCAAGGCAAACGATAATGTTGTTGAAAGAGCTATGCACGTGAAGCTGACCGTTGGCGTCAACCTTGACATTCCTCTTCTTAGCTGCGACTGTCTTTTTTGCCATACTTTAATTTTATTTAGTAGCTTTCTTCTTGTTAGCAACTGTTTTCTTGCGGCCCTTGCGGGTGCGGGCGTTGTTCTTCGTGCTCTGGCCTCTTACAGGAAGACCGATACGGTGACGGATGCCACGGTAGCAGCCGATATCCATAAGGCGCTTGATGTTGAGCTGTATCTCCGAACGGAGGTCGCCCTCGACTTTATATTCACTCTGGATCACCTCACGCACGGCGGCTGCCTGTGTGTCAGTCCAGTCTTTCACCTTGATGTCGCGGTCAACACCGGCCTTGCTGAGAATGGTGTTGGCGGCGCTACGGCCAATGCCGTAGATATAGGTCAAGGCAATCTCTCCTCTTTTATTTTGCGGCAAATCTACGCCGACAATTCTTACTGCCATAATATTTTGTTACAAATTTTTTGCAAAGGTAATAAAATTATCCTTGACGCTGTTTAAATTTGGGGTTCTTCTTGTTGATTACGTATAATCTTCCTTTTCGGCGTACGATCTTGCTGTCGGCCGTACGCTTTTTTACTGATGCTCTAACTTTCATTATGTAGTGTCTTTTTTTATTTATATCTGAAAGCGATACGGCCCTTGCTCAAATCGTAGGGGCTCATTTCCACCCTTACCTTGTCGCCGGGAAGTATCTTAATATAATGCATCCTCATCTTTCCGGAGATATGGGCTGTAATCTCATGCCCGTTCTCCAGCTCGACCTTGAACATCGCATTGCTCAACGCCTCGAGAATGACACCGTCTTGTTCTATTGCAGCTTGTTTCGCCATATAAGTCTTTTTCAGTTGTTGTGATTTGGGTTATTCCGGCTTGGAATTGTCAAGAATTCCAAGCGCAGCCTCGATATAATCGAAAGTGGTAAGGATTTCGGGTTCTTCGGGAGTAATCAGCACAGTATGCTCGAAATGGGCTGACGGTTTTCTGTCGCGGGTGCGGCATTCCCAACCGTTATGCTCGATGACCACGTTCTTGCTCCCAAGATTGATCATAGGCTCGATGGCTATGCACATTCCCGGCTTGAGCACCGGGCCGATGCCCCTGCGCCCGAAATTCGGGACCTCAGGGTCTTCGTGCATATCTTTTCCTATGCCATGTCCGCACATCTCGCGCACCACGCTATAGCCGTTGTGCTCGCAGAAAGTCTGGACGGCGTTCGAAATGTCGCCTATTCTCTTTCCCGCTTTCGCGGCGGAAATGCCCTTATAAAGGGATTCCTTCGTGATTTCAAGAAGTCGCGAAGTCTTCTCATCTATTTCGCCCACGGCAAAAGTGTAGCAGCTGTCGCCGTTCATGCCGTTGAGCTCCGCCACACAGTCTGTGCCGACAATATCCCCCTCTCTCAATTCATAACCTGAAGGGAACCCGTGTACCACGGTTTCGTTCACCTCGATGCAAAGAGTCCCGGGGAATCCTTGATAACCAAGGCAAGCGGGTTTACCCCCGTTGTCGAGGATAAACTCTCTTGCTATGTTATCGAGCATGAGGGTGGTGACGCCGGGTTTTACCCACTTGGCCACCTCTCCGAGCGTACGGCTTACCAAATCGCATGCCGCACGCATTCTTTCAATTTCTTCGGCTGTCTTAATATAAATCATTAGCTTGCTGAACCTGACTTTAGGTTAAAAAGCTCCACTGCCTGTGGTGCGACCCTTGATGCGGCCGTCTTTCATAAGGCCGTCGTAGTGACGCATCAGCAGATGGCCCTCAACTATCCTAAGAGTGTCGAGAATGACACCAACCATAATCAGAAGCGATGTGCCTCCAAAGAAGGCAGCGAACTGACGGTTAAGACCACATACATGTGCAATGGCGGGAAGGATGGCCACTATGCCCAGGAAAATCGAACCCGGCAGGGTGATTCTCGACATAATGGAATCAAGATAATCAACGGTCGGCTTGCCGGGCTTGATGCCGGGGATAAAGCCGTTGTTGCGCTTCATATCTTCAGCCATCTGTGCGGGACGCACGGTGATTGCGGTATAGAAATAAGTGAAAGCCACGATCATGAGGAAATAAACCAGATTATACCAGAATCCGTAGAGGTCGGTCAACGCTCCGAAGAAACCGGTATGCTCCGTGCTGAAACCGACAAGTGTGACAGGGATAAACATAATCGCCTGGGCGAAAATGATAGGCATCACACCTGCGGCGTTCACTTTCAACGGAATGTACTGACGTGCGCCACCGTATTGCTTGTTGCCCTGGATACGCTTGGCATACTGCACGGGCACCTTGCGGGTTCCCTGCACAAGAAGCACGGCGCCGGCTATTACAGCCACGAGGATCACAAGCTCCACAAGGAAAATGACCAGACCACCGCCCGCCGAGTTCATCAGACGGCCTGTGAATTCCTGGATGATTGCCTCGGGGAAGCGCGCCATAATACCTATAAGGATGATGAACGAGATACCGTTGCCGATACCCTTCTGGTCAATCCTTTCGCCAAGCCACATGATAAACATGGAACCGGCGGCAAGCACTACGGTCATGAACACCACGGTCCAGAAACCCATCTCGACGTAGCCTCCCGCCGCCTTGACCTGATACTGGAGGTTGACCAGATATGCAGGACCCTGGAGAACGAGGATAAGTACGGTGAGATAACGGGTGTACTGGTTGAGCTTCATCCTCCCGCTTTCCCCTTCACGCTGCATCTTCTGAAACGCCGGGAGAACCATGCCAAGCAACTGTATCACAATCGATGCAGTGATATAAGGCATGATGCCGAGCGCAAAGATAGACGCCTGTGAGAATGCACCGCCCGAAAACATGTCGAGAAGCTGCATAAGGCCATCGGAAGTGAAGTTTTTCAGCGCCATGAGCTCGTCGGGATTAATGCCCGGCAAGACCACGTAGCATCCGAAGCGGTAGATAATCACAAGCAGAAGGGTAATCCCTATGCGCCTGCGAAGGTCTTCCACACTCCAGATATTCTTTATTGTCTGTGTAAATCCCATTGTTATCAGTTTTTGCTTACGGTTCCACCTGCAGCTGTGATTGCCTCCTCGGCCTTCTTTGAGAACGCGTCAGCATGTACCTCCAAGGCGCGGCTGACAGCTCCGTTGCCGAGAATCTTCACGAGACCGCTCTTAGGCACAAGGCCGGCTGAGCGAAGGTCGGACACCGTAATCTTTGTAAGATTCTGAGCGGTTGCCAGAGCTTCAAGTGCGTCAAGGTTGATAGCCTTGTATTCAACCCTGTTGATATTCTTGAAACCGAACTTGGGCACCCTTCTCTGAAGAGGCATCTGGCCACCCTCGAATCCGATTTTATGCTTATAGCCTGAACGAGACTTCGCACCTTTGTGTCCACGCGTGGAAGTGCCGCCGTAGCCCGAACCGGGACCGCGGCCTATTCTCTTGTTCTTCTTGTTGCTGCCGGGAGCCGGCATAAGGTTATGTAGTTCCATGAGTTCCTAATACAATTAGAGTTGTGTAACTTCTACAAGATGATGAACGGCCTTCACCATGCCGCGGATTGACGGATTGTCTTCCTTCACAACTGTGTGGTTCATTTTCCTCAATCCGAGGGCGTCAAGGGTGCGCTTCTGCACTGCAGGGCAGTTGATGCGGCTCTTTATCTGCTTGATTGCTATCTGTGACATATCTGTAACTATTAGCCGTTAAACACTTTATCTACAGCCACGCCACGGTTCTGCGCCACCTGTGCGGGGCTTCTCAACTCGTCGAGGGCTGCAATCGTTGCCTTTACAAGGTTATGGGGGTTGGAAGAACCCTTGCTCTTTGCAAGCACGTCGGTGACGCCTACGCTCTCAAGCACGGCACGCATGGCGCCGCCGGCCTTCACTCCGGTACCCTCGGAGGCAGGCTTAAGGAATATGCGGGAGCCGCCGAACTTGGCGCTCTGCTCGTGGGGTATGGTGCCTTTGTGGACAGGAACCTTGATAAGGTTCTTCTTTGCGGTTTCCACGCCCTTTGCAATAGCAGCGGTCACTTCATTAGCTTTGCCGAGACCCCAGCCGATAACACCGTCTTCATTGCCGACAACAACAATTGCCGCAAAACTGAACGCACGACCACCTTTGGTAACTTTCGTCACGCGGTTAATCGCCACAAGACGGTCTTTCAGTTCCAAATCATTTGTAGATTTAACTCTATTATTTCTCTTTGCCATGATTTTCGCTTAAAATTTAAGACCGGCCTCGCGCGCTGCATCGGCCAATGATTTTACCCTGCCATGGAAAAGATAGCCGTTACGGTCGAACACAACCGTGGTGATGCCACTCTCCAAAGCCTTCTTTGCTATGTCTGCACCCACTCTGGCTGCAACCTCTATTTTAGTGCCGCCCTCAAGCCCTTTCGACGATGCGGAAACCAATGTGCGGCCCGAAAGGTCGTCGATAAGCTGTACGTAGATGCCCTTGTTGCTGCGGAACACACTCATGCGCGGACGCTCGGCTGTGCCCGAAACCTTCCCGCGGATGCGGGTCTTGATCTTGTTTCTTCTTGCTATCTTGGATATCATAGTCTTCCTTGTTTAGATTATTTTGCGTTGGCTGACTTACCACTCTTACGGCGGATGATTTCGCCAACAAACTTGATACCTTTACCCTTGTAAGGTTCAGGCTTGCGGAGAGAACGGATTTTGGCACATACCTGTCCGAGAAGCTGCTTGTCAGCGCTCTCGAGGATGATGAGCGGGTTTTTGTTACGCTCTGTCTTGGCCTCTACCTTTATCTCCTTGGGAAGCTTGATATAAATAGCGTGTGAATAACCCAACGACAGCTCCAAGACCTGGTTGCTGGCACTTGCGCGGTAACCTACGCCTACAAGTTCCATCTCCTTTTTGTAACCTTCCGATACGCCTACAACCATGTTGTGGATAAGAGCGCGGTAAAGACCATGCATCGCACGGTTCTGACGCTCGTCGTCCGGACGTTTGAGCTCAATATGGTTGCCCTCCTGCTCTACGGTGATGACAGGGTTGATTTCCTGCGAAAGTTCACCTTTGGGGCCCTTTACGGTCACTACATTCTCCTTTACCTGTACGGTCACGCCAGCAGGTATCTCTATGGGTGCTTTACCAATTCTTGACATATTGAATACCTCCTAAATTAATAAACGTAACACAATACTTCGCCACCGATCTTACGCTCTTTGGCCTCTTTGTTTGTCATCACACCGTAGCTGGTGCTGAGGATGGCGATTCCAAGTCCGTTCAATACGCGGGGCATGTCTTTATAGCCCGTATATTGGCGAAGACCCGGACGCGACACGCGGTGAAGGTTCTTGATTGCGCTCACCTTGTCAACGGGGTCATACTTGAGCGCAATCTTTATTGTGCCCGACGGCGTGGGACCTTCCATGAACTTATAGTTCAGGATATAGCCCTGGTCAAAAAGGATTTTCGTGATCTCCTTTTTAATTTTTGAAGACGGAATCTCCACCACACGGTGACCCGCGCGGATGGCGTTTCTCAATCTCGTCAAATAATCTGCTATTGGATCAGTCATTGTTTTGATTGTTAAATTGATTCAGAATTTCCGAACAATATTTAATTTTCACTTTTCTCTATGTTTTGTGCATCAACGACTTACAGTCTATTATGCGACAATGATTGGAGGCTTCCCACAGCATTTCCTAACAGCCATGGGATGCCACCAATTATTATAACGTGTCTGTGACGCGGTTTATTGTCACCAGCTCGCTTTCTTTACGCCCGGAATCAAACCGGCAGACGCCATTTCACGGAACTGAATCCTGGAAATGCCGAACTGACGCATAAAACCTTTCGGACGGCCTGTAATCACGCAACGGTTGTGAAGACGCACTTTCGAGGCATTCTTGGGAAGCTTCTGAAGCTTGGTGAGGGCCTCATAGTCAATATTGCCCTCGGCATCTGCAAGAGAGGCTTTCTTGAGGGCGGCTTTCTTTGCGGCATATTTCTCAACCAGCTTCTGGCGTTTCACCTCGCGGGCTTTCATCGATTCTTTTGCCATAGCTATTATTTTTCGTGTTTGAAGGGAAGTCCGAATTTCTTAAGGAGGGCGAAGCCTTCCTCGTCGGTGGGTGCGGAAGTCACGAAAGTGATGTTCATACCCTGGAGTTTCGGAACGTTGTCAATATTGATTTCGGGGAAGATAATCTGCTCCTGGATGCCGAGCGTGTAGTTGCCACGTCCGTCAAGTTTGGAATTGATACCCTTGAAGTCGCGGATACGGGGAAGCGCTACCCTCACAAGCCTCTCAAGGAACTCATACATCTTCTCACGACGCAAAGTCACCATAACGCCAATGGGCATCTTCTTACGAAGTTTGAAGTTAGATATATCCTTCCTCGAGAGAGTGGGCACCGCTTTCTGGCCTGTAATAGCCGTAATCTCGTTGATGGCGGTCTCAATGAGTTTCTTATCCTGCGTGGCGGCGCCGAGTCCCTGGTTGATTACAATCTTCTCAAGGCGGGGCACCTGCATCACTGACGAATAGTTGAACTCCTTCTGGAGCTCCGGCACTATCCTCTCCTTATAGTCTTTACCAAGTGTTGTTTCGCTCATTACTTAATCTCCTCTCCTGATTTCTTAGAATAACGTACGAGTTTGCCGGCTTCGTTCAGCTTGCGGCCGATGCGAGTGGGCTTGCCGGTCTTGGGATCCACCACATTCAGATTAGAAATGTGGACGGGAGCCTCGATTTTCACTATTCCTCCCTGAGGATATTTAGCATTGGGCTTCATGCTCTTCGAGACAATATTGATGCCCTCCACGAGTGCGCGCTGTTTCTTTACAAGCACCTCGAGCACGCGACCTGTCTTGCCCTTGTCGTCGCCGGCATTCACATAGACCGTGTCGCCCTTCTTTATATGGAATTTTGCCATTTTAATTTTCGTTTTTTTGACTTGACATTAAAGCACCTCGGGCGCGAGCGACACAATCTTCATGTTTGTGGCACGGAGCTCACGGGCAACGGGGCCGAAAATACGGGTGCCGCGGATTTCACCGGCGTTGTTAAGCAACACACAGGCATTGTCGTCGAAGCGGATATAGCTGCCGTCGGGACGACGGATTTCCTTCTTCGTGCGGACAACCACAGCCTTTGAAACAGTTCCCTTCTTCACATCGGAGGAGGGGATCGTGCTCTTCACGGTAACGACGATGATATCGCCTACCGATGCGTAGCGACGGCCTGTGCCGCCGAGCACATGGATGCAGAGCGCTTCCTTCGCGCCACTGTTGTCAGCTACTGTAAGACGTGATTCGGTCTGTATCATAATTACTTAACTTTTTCAATGATTTCCACAAGTCTCCATCTCTTCGTCTTGCTCAGAGGGCGGGTTTCCATAAGGCGTACGGTGTCGCCTACAGAACACTCGTTGTTCTCATCATGAGCATGATACTTCTTTGTCTTGTTGACAAATTTTCCATAGATCGGGTGCTTCTCTTTCCACTTGATTTCAACCGTGATGGTCTTGTCACACTTGTTGCTCGAAACAACCCCAATTCTTTCTTTTCTCAAATGACGTTTTTCTTCCATTTTTCTTAAATACTTTTTGGGATCAGTTGTTTACTACTGGAGCTTCTGCCTTGGCGGCGAGTTCCTTCTGGCGCAACACAGTCTTCAAGCGGGCAATCTCTCTGCGGTCTTTTGTGATTTTGGAGGGATTGTCGATGGGAGATATCGCGTGCGCTACTTTCAATTCACGATAAGCCTTCTCGCAAACCTCAATCTGTGCCTGCAGTTCCTGAATGCTTAATTCCTTGATTTCTTCCTTTTTCATATCTTATTTTTTGTCTTTTGAGAGCCCGTTACAACTCCGGAATCCGGAAGGCTCCGGAGTTATAACGGAATTTCTCGGATTTTATTAGACGTTCTGGCTGGGATCGTAGTCGCGGCGCACCACAAACTTGGTGATCACAGGAAGTTTCTGGGCTGCCAGACGAAGCGCCTCCTTGGCGATGTCGTAAGGAACGCCCTCAACCTCAATAAGGATACGGCCCGGGGTGACGGGTGCCACGAACCCTTCGGGGTTACCTTTACCTTTACCCATTCGCACCTCGGCAGGCTTCTTGGTGATTGGCTTGTCCGGGAAAATGCGAATCCAAATCTGGCCCTGACGCTGCATGTAACGTGTCACCGCCACACGGGCAGCCTCTATCTGACGGCCGGTTATCCATTTAGACTCGAGTGTCTTGATGCCGAACGAGCCGAAAGCAAGCTGGTTGCCTCTCTGGGCCTCACCTTTCATGCGGCCTTTTTGCGAACGGCGGTATCTGGTCTTTTTAGGTTGTAACATTGTCGGTCTTTCTTATTAACGGTTGTTGTTTTTCTTGTTGCGGAAACCACCCTTGCGACCGCCGCCCTGCGGACGGCCTGTCTCCTTCTGACCTACGGCGTATGCGGGAGCGAGCTCCTTCTTGCCATAAATCTCGCCACGGCAGATCCACACCTTGATTCCGATGATTCCCACCTTGGTGAGAGCCTCGACAAGCGCGTAATCGATGTCGGCACGGAGAGTATGGAGAGGCGTACGGCCTTCCTTGAACATTTCCGAACGCGCCATCTCTGCGCCGTTGAGACGTCCGCTCACCTGCACCTTGATGCCCTCGGCACCCATGCGCATGGTAGAAGCCACAGCCATCTTCACGGCACGGCGGTAAGCCACCTTATTCTCAATCTGGCGTGCGATGTTGGTAGCCACTATTTCGGCGTCGAGTTCAGGACGCTTGATTTCGTGGATATTGATCTGCACGTCCTTGTCGGTAAGCTTCTTGAGCTCGTCCTTCAAGTCATCGACATCCTTGCCCCCTTTCCCGATAACCATGCCGGGACGGGAGGTGCAGATGGTGACGGTCACCATCTTGAGCGTACGCTCGATAATGATTCTCGAAACGCTTGCCTTTGCAAGACGAGTGCGGAGATACTTACGGATCATAGAATCCTCCAAGAGGGTGTCGCCGTATTTCTTTCCGCCATACCAGTTTGAGTCCCAACCGCGGATTACGCCCAAACGGTTGCTGATCGGATTAACTTTCTGTCCCATCTTTCAATCAAGCTTTTTCGTTATTAATAGTATCGACAAACAATGTCACATGGTTTGAACGCTTGCGGATACGATAGCCGCGGCCCTGGGGCGCGGGACGGAGACGCTTGAGCATGGGAGCGCAGTCAACGAAGACTGTCTTCACACAGAGCTCACCCGCCTCTGCCTTGCGTTCGTTTTTCTGCTCCCAGTTGGCGATGGCGCTGCGAAGCAGCTTCTCCACCCTGCGGGCAGCCTCCTTATTGGAGAATTTCAGGATGCCGAGAGCCTTGAACACTTCCTCGCCGCGGATCATATCTACCACGAGGCGCATCTTGCGGGGCGATGACGGCACATTATGCAGCTTTGCGAAATATTCGCTCTTGCGAGCCTCTTTGATGGCGTCGGCTGCTTTTCTTTTTCTTACACCCATTGTATTTTTTTGCTATTTTTTTTGACTGTTGTTATTTGCGGGAGCTGGCAATTATTTCTTCTTGTTGCCTGCATGGCCGCGGAATGTGCGCGTGGGCGCGAATTCGCCAAGCTTATGGCCCACCATGTTCTCGGTGACATAGACGGGGATAAACTTGTTGCCGTTGTGCACTGCAAATGTGTGGCCTACGAAATCAGGGGAAATCATAGACGCACGGCTCCAGGTCTTGATGACAGACTTCTTGCCGCTTTCGTCCATGGCTGCGACCTTCTTCTCCAGCTTCACACTGATAAACGGTCCTTTTTTAAGCGAACGACTCATAATTGACTTCTTTTAATCAAATTTACTTTTTCCTTCTTTCAATGATATACTTCGAAGAGTGCTTCTTCGGCGAGCGTGTCTTCAAGCCCTTTGCATAAAGGCCTGTACGCGAACGCGGGTGTCCGCCTGACTGACGGCCCTCGCCACCACCCATCGGGTGATCGACAGGGTTCATTACCACACCACGGTTGTGCGGGCGGCGTCCCAGCCAGCGTGAACGTCCGGCTTTGCCGCTCTGCTCGAGGGCATGGTCGGAGTTGCCGACAACGCCTACGGTGGCACGGCATGTGAGAAGCACCTTCCTGGTTTCTCCGGAAGGCAATTTGATTATCGCATAGTCTCCCTCGCGGGATGTGAGCTGAGCGAACGTGCCGGCTGAACGTGCCATAGCGGCGCCCTGGCCGGGACGAAGCTCTATACAATGGATAAGTGTACCTACAGGTATCTTCGACAGAGGAAGGCTGTTGCCTACCTCGGGAGCGGCATCTTCCCCGCTCATGACCGTCTGGCCTACCTCAAGTCCGTTAGGAGCGATCATGTAAGCCTTAGAGCCATCTTGATAATAAAGCAGCGCGATGCGTGCCGAGCGGTTGGGATCATACTCGATGGTCTTTACAACTGCCGGTACGCCGTCGTTGGTTCTCTTGAAATCAACGAGACGCAATTTTCTCTTATGGCCGCCGCCACGGTAGCGGGTTGAAAGGTGCCCCGAAGAGTTGCGGCCGCCTGTGGAACGCTTGCCCACAGTAAGAGACTTTTCTGGTGTGATTTTAGAGACTTTCTTAACGCTCTCGCCACCCTCAGCGGGCTTGGCAATGGCGATCTCGTTGCGGAACACACCAATAATCTTGTGTCTTTGCCCGGGGGTGACGGGCTTAAATTTTCTTACTGCCATCTGATTTAAATGTTGCTATAGTAATCTATCTTCTGTCCTTCTGCCACGGTCACGTATGCCTTCTTGAAAGCCGGTTTCTGACCGCGGATAAGCCCTCCCTTGGTGTAACGCTGTTTGCGTTTGCCGGCATAGAGGGCGGTGTTTACTTTCACGACGCGAACATTGTAGAGCTTCTCTACGACATCCTTAATCTGGAATTTGTTGGCGTCGGGAGACACAGCAAATGTGTAGCAATTCTGCTTCTCGCTGTAGGCGGTTGCCTTTTCCGTCACAAGGGGTTTGATCTGAATATCCATTTTCTATATCTCCTTATTTTAGAAGTTCTCGTTGATCAGCTCCACGCTGCCCTCGGTCATGAGGATAGCGTCATTGTTGAGCAAAGTGTAGGCGTTCAGGTCGGCGGCCTGCTGCATGAGCGCGTTAGGCACGTTGCGAACTGAAAGAAGCACATTCTTGTCGAGGTCGTTCATAACGAGAAGAGTCTTCTTCTCCTCGAGCTTGAAGCTCTTAGCTATGTTGACCCAGTCTTTTGTGCAAGGTTTCTCGAAATTGAAGTTCTCGATTACGAAGATGCTCCCAGCCTGTGCCTTCGAAGTGAGGGCAATCTTGCGGGCGAGCTGCTTCATTTTCTTATTGAGCTTCGTACGATAGTCGCGCGGACGGGGACCGAACACTGTGGCACCTCCGCGGAGAAGGGGCGAATTGATGTCGCCACGGCGCGCGCCGCCGCCGCCTTTCTGACGGCCAAGCTTGCGCGTAGAGCCTGAAATCTCGCTGCGCTCCTTGCTTTTGTGTGTGCCCTGACGCTGGTTGCCCAGAAACTGTTTAACGTCGAGATAGATAGTGTGGTCGGCGTTGCCTTCGCTCAAATCGCGTGCAAACACTGCATCATTGAGAGTGATCTTGCGTCCTGTGTCTTCTCCTTTGATGTTATATACTGCTACTTCCATTATTTCTCAACTATAACGATTGAACCTTTGGCTCCGGGGATGGAACCCTTTATCATTAACAAATTGTGCTCGGGAAGCACCTTGATCACCTGGAGATTCTGCACAGTCACACGCTCGTTGCCCATCTGTCCTGCCATGCGCAGACCCTTGAAAACTTTCGCGGGATAAGAGCAGGCACCGATTGAACCCGGCGCGCGGAGACGGTTGTGCTGGCCGTGGGTTGACTGGCCAACGCCACCGAATCCATGACGCTTCACAACGCCCTGGAAACCTTTACCCTTGCTTGTGCCCACCACATCGACGAAGCCGCCCTCCTGGAAGAGATCGACTGTAAGCGTGGAGCCAAGCTCCGGCATGGTCTCGAATGATTTGAACTCGGCCAAGTGACGCTTGGGGGTTACTCCTGCCTTTGCGAAGTGACCAGCCTCGGGCTTGTTGGTGTGTTTCTCCTTTTTATCGATGAAACCAACCTGAACAGCCTCGTAGCCGTCTTTCTCCACTGTCTTGATCTGAGTAACCACACAAGGACCTACTTCGATAACAGTGCACGGAATATTTTTTCCGTCGGCACTGAAAACGGATGTCATTCCGATTTTCTTTCCTAATAATCCTGGCATTTCTTACTTTGATTTATTTGTTGCCGGGACCCGCCCGGCTGTTGTTTTTTTATTATTTGTTTCGGTCTATTCCATCCCCCGCTTCATAAAACGGAGCGGGGGACGGCTATATTGTTCAGACCTTGATACTTACGTCAACACCGCTGGGAAGTTCGAGTTTCATCAGCGCGTCAACGGTCTTCGACGTCGAGCTGTAGATGTCGATAAGACGCTGGAAAGATGAAAGCTGGAACTGCTCACGGCTCTTCTTGTTTACGAAGGTTGAGCGGTTGACGGTGAAGATGCGCTTGTGTGTGGGAAGTGGAATCGGACCGCTGACCACCGCACCTGTCGATTTTACCGTCTTCACGATCTTCTCTGCCGACTTATCGACAAGATTGTGATCGTAAGATTTGAGTTTGATTCTGATTTTCTGATTCATATTATGAATTGGGCTTTATTATTTCAATAGATCAACTCTGCCCTGGCATTCGGTAAGGACATTCTTTGCGATAGAGCTGCTTACCTCTGCATAGTGGCTGAACGACATTGTGCTGGTGGCACGTCCGGAAGTGATGGTTCGCAGTGCGGTAACATAGCCGAACATCTCTGCGAGCGGAGCCTTGGCTTTAACGATGCGGGCACCGCTGCGGCTTGTCTCCATACCTTCTACCTGGCCACGACGTTTGTTAAGGTCGCCGATGACGTCACCCATGGATTCTTCCGGGGTAACGACCTCGATTTTCATGATAGGCTCCATGAGGACCGGGCCTGCCTTCTCCGAACCCTTCTTGAACGCCTGGATGGCGCAAAGCTCGAACGAGAGCTGGTCGGAGTCAACGGGGTGGAAGCTACCGTCGAGGAGGGTCACTTTAAGACGCTCTACGGGATAGCCGGCGAGCACACCGTTCTTCATTGCCGTCTGGAAACCCTTCTGTACGGAAGGTATGTATTCCTTAGGCACGTTGCCGCCCTTGACCTCGTCGATAAACTGGAGGCTGCCTTCGAAATCGTCGTCGGCTGGTTCGATGCGCACGATGATGTCGGCGAACTTACCGCGGCCACCGGTCTGCTTCTTGAACACCTCGCGAAGTTCAACGGGCTTGGTGATAGCCTCCTTATAAGTAACCTGGGGACGGCCCTGGTTGCACTCTACCTTGAACTCACGGCGCAGACGGTCGATGATGATGTCGAGGTGAAGCTCACCCATACCGCTGATGACGGTCTGGCCGGTCTCCTCGTTGGTCTCGACGCGGAAAGTAGGATCCTCTTCGGCAAGTTTCTGAAGACCTACACCAAGTTTGTCGAGGTCTTTCTGAGTCTTGGGCTCTACGGCAATACCGATAACGGGATCGGGGAATTCCATGGCCTCAAGCACGATGGGCGCGTTCTCGTCGCAGAGTGTGTCGCCGGTACGGATGTCCTTGAAACCTACGCCTGCACCGATATCGCCGCAACCGATCACCTCTTTCGGGTTCTGCTTGTTGGAGTGCATCTGGAAAAGACGGGAGATTCTCTCCTTCTTTCCGGAACGGCTGTTGAGCACGTAGCTTCCGGCCTGCACGTCGCCCGAATATACACGGAAGAAGCAAAGACGGCCAACATACGGGTCGGTGGCAATCTTGAACGCGAGGGCACACATAGGAGCTTCGGGACTCGGTTCACGGGTCTCGATTTCGTCGGGATCACCCACGGCATGTCCCTCTACGGCGCCTGCATCTTCGGGAGAAGGAAGGTAAGCACAGACAGCGTCAAGAAGGGTCTGCACGCCCTTGTTCTTGAATGAAGAACCGCAAATCATGGGGTTAACCTCCATTGAGAGGGTTGCCTTGCGGATAGCGGCCTTGATTTCTTCTACGGTGATGGTGGAGGGGTCGTCGAAATACTTCTCCATGAGAACCTCGTCAAACTCGGCAAGGGTCTCGAGCATCTTGTCTCTCCATTCCTCGGCCTCTTCAAGAAGATTGGCAGGGATTTCCTCCACGCTGTATTCGGCGCCCATTGTTTCGTCGTGCCAGAAAATAGCCTTCATCTGCACAAGGTCAACGACACCTTTGAAAGTCTCCTCGGCACCGATAGGGATTTGAATGGGGAGTGGGGTTGCGCCAAGCACCTCGCGCACCTGACGGACAACCTCGAAGAAGTTCGCGCCCGAACGGTCCATCTTGTTGACGTAGCCGATACGGGGCACATTATATTTGTCAGCCTGACGCCACACGGTCTCCGACTGGGGCTCCACGCCACCGACAGCACAGAAAGCTGCAACGGCGCCGTCGAGCACACGAAGCGAACGCTCCACCTCGACGGTGAAGTCAACGTGCCCCGGAGTGTCGATCAGGTTGATTTTATATTTGTCATCGTTATATTTCCAGAAAGTGGTGGTGGCGGCGGAAGTGATGGTGATACCACGCTCCTGCTCCTGCTCCATCCAGTCCATGGTGGCCGCGCCATCGTGTACCTCACCGATCTTATGGGTAAGGCCGGTATAGAAGAGGATACGCTCCGATGTAGTGGTCTTTCCGGCATCGATGTGTGCCATGATGCCGATGTTTCTGGTTAAATTAAGATCGTCGTGTTTAGCCATTTTAAATATCAATATTAAAATCTGAAGTGTGCGAAAGCGCGGTTAGCCTCGGCCATGCGGTGCATATCCTCTTTTCTCTTGAATGCGCCACCCTGGTCGTTGAAGGCATCGACAATTTCGGCGGCAAGTTTGTCTGCCATAGTCTTTCCTCCACGCTTGCGGGCGAAGATGATAAGATTCTTCATTGATATTGATTCCTTGCGGTCGGCTCTGATTTCGGTAGGAACCTGGAAGGTGGCACCGCCCACACGGCGTGACTTCACCTCCACCTGGGGAGTAACGTTCTCAAGCGCTTTTTTCCAAATTTCAAGTGCGCTCTTCTCCTCGTTCGGCAACTTGGCCTTCACGGTCTCGAGTGCCGTATAGAAAATTGTATATGCCGTGTTCTTCTTTCCATCATACATAAGATGGTTCACGAACTTGGTCACTCTGACATCGTGGAACACGGGATCGGGCAGTGTAACCCTTTTCTTTGGTTTTGCTTTTCTCATTGTTGTTGTTTAATTAATGTGTTGCGGTTGTCTGGAATCTTCAACGCCGGCTCTCTTGCCGCCGTTTACTCAACCATTCGCCATGGTCTCTCCGCTTCTTCAGCAGGCCACGGCACAAAGACCACCATTCGGTTTGTTACTTCTTGGCAGCCTTAGGACGCTTGGCTCCATATTTGGAACGACGCTGCGTACGGCCCTGCACGCCCGCTGTGTCAAGTGTGCCGCGCACGATGTGATAACGTACGCCCGGAAGGTCTTTCACACGACCGCCGCGCACCATCACGATAGAGTGCTCCTGAAGGTTGTGGCCCTCGCCCGGGATATAGGAGTTGACCTCCTTGCCGTTGGTGAGACGCACACGCGCCACTTTACGCATAGCCGAGTTAGGTTTCTTGGGAGTTGTCGTGTAAACACGAACGCAAACCCCACGGCGCTGCGGACATGAATCCAAGGCAGGCGATTTGCTCTTGTCCTTAAGAACCACGCGTCCTTTTCTTACTAATTGCTGAATCGTTGGCATTCTTAGTCTCTAAAAATTTTTGATATTATTTATTTTCGTTTCCTTCGCCCATACGCTCTCCATACGCCAAAATGCAAACCAAACCATTGAAATTCAACCGCTTAGTCCACCATGACAGGAAAGGCTGCTCTAAAAACTTTGCAAAGATAATGAAAATTAAGCTATTACACAAACATAACGATGAAAAAATTCCAAACCAGTCGATATTTTATATTCTTTAACCCTCGTCTGTTTCAGGATTATCAAGCGAAAACATCACCCCTCCCTCCCTTTTCAACGATTATCCGACACAAAAGGTAGCCCGGGGAAACATTCAACGAAAATAAAAGAGAATTTTAACGCAGTTTTATTTGACAATATATATAAAAGTGTTACTTTTGCACATTATTGACGTTTTTGAGCAAACACACATATATGCAATAACCCTCTCGCCACAAATTCAATCATGGAAAATCAAATCACAACATACCTTTTCGACACACAGGAGAGTCATGAACGATTGCTCCCACTGAGCTTCACACGTCCGGTTGCCGACTTCAGGGTAGGCATAGACACTATAAGGGAAAAATGGAAAGCACTCCGTCCGGCAAACTACAGGTACCTCCCCGCAGAATATCTACGCGAGAAATTCGGCGACGTCAACGACCCGGAAGAAGAAGCCCTTTTCATTTCTGGTTCGCTCCTCCCCTCTCTTGAAATCATAACAGCAATAGACGGGCTTCAGACCGGCGAGGCATTGACCGACGGAGAATCGGCAATCGCTTTCAAAGGCACATATCGCGAACTCCAGTCCCGCGAATGGACCGCCAGGCAACTTCCGGAAGATTCATACCGTATTATACGGCATACTTTCGACGTATTTCTCCAAAACCCGTCGCAAATAGAGGCAGACTTTTTCCGCATCACCCATGGAAGGGAATCACAGCCCCTCGACGAATCTAACAAGGTGATAGGGGCGCTTGCCGATGAAGCAGGACGCCAGATGCTCTTCATCGAAGAAGGCGCAACCGTGGCGGGTGCAACTATCAACCTCACTAAAGGGCCTGTATATATCGGCAAAAATGCGGAAGTGATGGAAGGGGCATGCCTGCGCGGACCGCTTGCGCTTTGCTCAAACGCCAGAATCAGGATGGGTTCGAAAATCTACGGAGGCTGCACATTCGGACCCTACTGTAAGGTGGGAGGAGAAATCGACAATTCAGTTTTGTTCGGTTTTAGCAACAAAGCCCATGACGGCTACCTCGGCAATGCCGTGGTCGGAGAATGGTGCAACATAGGGGCCGGGGTCAATGCCTCCAATCTCAAGAACGACTATTCTAAAATACGCGTCTGGAACTACCACACCCATACCTTCATGAGAACCGACCTACAGTTCTGCGGCCCCATAATCGGCGACCACACGAAAATCGGGGTAAACTGCATGCTCAACACAGCCACCGTGCTCGGCGTAGGGGTCAACCTGCACGGAGCCGGATTCCCGAGGGTGTTCGTCCCGAGCTTCAGCGAGGGGAGCCCCACCACCGGATTCACCAACGTCCCGATGAAAAAATTCAACGACATAGCGGAAAGGGTAATGTCGCGCCGCAACCTCACGCTTACCGACACCGACCGCAAGATTTACGAAAAAGTTTATCAGGTGGCATCCACTTTTAAAGGATAAACATTATTCCCCTTACGCCATAGCCGTCCCCCGCAATGACTGTCAAAAGCCGGGGACGGCTTTTTCGTATTTGCATTTACCCTTTTTATGTGACATAAAAAAACAAAAACGGCAGATTGTTTCACAACATTCCGCCGTTCTGTGATTTAGTAGACTGTCATACTTTCACAAGCTTGAGTTGCCTAACTCAACCACTAACTTACAATTTATATCACTATTACTTAAAAAGCTTTTTGACTTGCCATTTTTCACTGCCGCAGGACTTACGAAAAGTCCTTGCGGATAATCTCACTGCAAAATTATAAATTAATTTTTATTCCACAAAATTAAAAACTGTTTTTCTTACACGCAAAGTTGTTTTATACCAAAAATGCTCCCTTTTGACCACAAGTTGGAGTGTTTTTCACCTTCAAAAGGATAAAAAAGCAAAACTTTCATCCAACTTCTGCAAGTCACCGTAACCCCGCGATACATAAAATTGTTGCAAACTCACGTTTTATTAATTAACTTTACAATCTCATTTAAAAACTTCAGACAATGCAAAAGAAAAACCTTGAATATATAGCACGTCTCCGCGACGCCATGAAGAAACACGGAATCGACACCGTAGTGGTCTCCGGTACCGACCCTCACCAGTCAGAACTTCCACCACACCATTGGAGGGGACGCGAATGGCTCACCGGATTCTGGAGCGGAAACGGAACGAACGGTACAGCCGTAGTAACAGCCGACAAAGCCCTTTGTTGGACCGACTCACGATATTTCATCCAAGCCACCGAGCAACTTAAAGGCACCGGGTTCTCCATGATGAAAGAAGACGGTCCTGATGCCGTTGACCTTATCGACTGGCTCGTGGAGAATATGGACGAGGGTCAGACCGTAGGAATCGACGGAATGACTTTTTCCATAGCATACGCGCAACGCATGGAGCAGGAACTCTCTGACAACGGCATAAAATTCAACGACAATTTTCCGCAGTTCGATTTCATCTACCCGGACCGCCCGGACCGTCCCAAAAACAAACTTTTCATCCACGACGAAAAAATCGTAGGGGAAACAGTAGCATCCAAGATGGAACGGATTGAGACGGAAGTCAAGGCCGAACTCGCCAACGCCGTGCTCCTCTCCTCGCTCGACGACATCGCCTGGGCCACCAACCTGCGCACCGCCGGCGACATCTCCTTCTCGCCTATATTCGTGTCGTATCTCTTCATAAGTGCCGACCGTAAAATCCTCTTTATAGACGAAGAAAAAATAACCGACGAGGTGAAACGTCATCTCGATACATATAATATAGGAGTAATGCCCTACGACGGCGTACTCGATTTCGTGGCTTCGCTCCCCAAAGACTGCCGCCTTCTCATCGATCCGGCAAAGACTGCACGCGGAGTCTATGACAAAATCGGATGCACACCGGTGTTCGGAGGAGCCGGCATCGCCAAACTGAAAAGTGTGAAGAACGATACCATGCTTGCCAACCTTTCCACCGCTATGGAAAAAGACGGCGTAGCTCTCACCCGCTTCTTCATGATGGTTGAGAAGGAATACCCTGCAGGCAAGCTTACTGAAGTAGAACTCGGCAAACGCCTGCGCGACCTTCGCCTTGCCGACCCTTCCTGCGTCGATGAAAGCTTCGCCCCCATTATAGGATGGAACGGCCACGGAGCCATCGTGCATTACGAAGCCACCGAAGAAACCGACGTTGCCATCCAGGGCGACGGCCTGCTCCTGGTTGATTCGGGAGGTCAATACGTATTCGGCACCACCGACATCACAAGGACCGTCGCACTCGGCACCCCCACCGACGAACAACGTCACGACTTCACGCTCGTGATGAAAGGTCATATCGCCCTATCTTCCATCAAGTTCCCCGAAGGCACACGCGGGGCGCAGCTCGACGTGCTTGCACGCCAGTTCCTATGGAACGACGGCAAAGCTTATTACCATGGCACAGGCCATGGAGTAGGGTTCTTCATCAACTGCCACGAAGGGCCGCAGAGCATCCGCCTGAACGAGAACCCTACGCCACTCGTCCCTGGCATGATTACAAGCAACGAACCGGGACTTTATATCGAAGGAAAATACGGCATACGCTGCGAAAACCTCGTGGTGACCGAACCGTGGAAGACAACCGAATTCGGACGCTTCCTGCAATTCAAAGACATGACGCTTTTCCCGTTTGACATCAATCTCTTTAATACGGCGGAAATGTCGGATGCAGAAATCGAATGGGTCAACGACTACCACAGGGAAGTGCGCAACAGGCTCACCCCGCTGCTCTCTGCGGAAGAGGCGGAATGGCTTAAGGCGAAAACAGAACCGCTTGTTAGGAAATAAAACAACTCGAAATAAATATGGCAATCATAAAATCTGTCAGGGGCTTCACCCCTGAAATCGGCAGGGATTGCTTCCTTGCCGACAACGCCGTTATTATCGGCGACGTGATAATGGGCGACGAATGCAGCGTATGGTTCTCCACCGTGCTCCGCGGCGACGTCAACTCCATCCGTATCGGCAATCGCGTCAACATCCAGGACGGCAGCGTGCTTCACACCCTTTATCAGAAATCGACGATAGAAATCGGCGACGACGTTTCAATAGGACATAACGTGGTAATACACGGGGCGAAAATTCGCGACTACGCCCTTATCGGCATGGGGGCGGTAGTGATGGACGACGCAGTGGTCGGAGAAGGCGCCATCGTGGCAGCCGGTGCCGTCGTGCTGAGCAAAACGCAAATCGGGGCGCATGAACTTTGGGCAGGCACTCCCGCCAAATTCGTGAAAATGGTGGAACCCGCCAAAGCCAAGGAGATGAACGAGAAAATAGCCCGCAACTATCTCATGTATTCCAAATGGTATGAAGAATAATCCTGCCGGGATTATACCGCTACCCTGCTTTCACGACCACCGTGGCTCGCTCACGGTGGTCGAACAGCAAAAGGCCGTACCCTTTTCAATCGAGAGGGCGTTCTGGATATTCGGCGTGCCTTCCGGACGCGGACGCGGTGGACACGCCCACCGCCTCCATACCCAACTGCTCGTGGCTGTCAGCGGAAGTTTCACCGTTATTCTCGACGACGGCGAAAACTCATGCACATACCACCTCGACAAACCGTCGGAAGGGTTGCTCGTGGCGCCGGGAATTTGGAACATCCTCGAAAATTTCTCGGAAGGGGCAGTATGCCTCGTGCTGGTCTCCGGCCCCTATGACGAAGGTGAATATATCCGGGAATACGACGATTTCCGAAGTTTTACCAAAAAGAACCATTGAACGCCTTACATCCGATGCCTGTCTTTGAAATCACACCCTATCATCCCGATTTGAAACGGGAATGGGACGCCTTTATCGAACGTTCGAAAAACGCCACTTTCCTATTCAAGCGTGACTACATGGACTATCATGCCGACCGCTTCACCGACCATTCCCTTCTGTTTATGCGCGACGGGAAACTGGCGGCACTCCTGCCGGCATCCATCGACGGGCATACCGTGTCGTCACACGGAGGACTGACATACGGCGGCCTGCTCACCGACCGGAAGGCAACCGGGGAAGACGTGCTCAAAATGTTCTTCCTTTTAAAGAGCTATCTGCTCGGCGAAGGGACGGAACGGCTCGTTTACAAGCCCGTGCCGCACATTTATCACCGTATTCCTTCGGAAGAAGACCTGTACGCGCTTTTCCGTATCGGCGCGACACTTGGCTCCAGGCTGATATCATGCACAATCAGGCAAGACGACAGGATTAAATTCCGCGACATCCGCAAATCGGGAATCCGCAAAGCCAGAAATTTAGGGATAACCCTAAATAAAACCGACTATTTCTCCGCATTCTGGAATATTCTTGAAGACAACCTCATGCAAAAATACGGAGCAGCCCCTGTCCACACCCTTGCAGAAATCTCAATGCTTGCGAAGGCATTCCCCTCCAATATCAGGTTGCACCAGGCTTCGCTCGGGGGAAAGGTTCTCGCAGGGGTAGTTATTTACCTTTGCGGCAACGTGGCCCACACCCAATATATCTCGGCATCGGGAGAAGGTAAGGAATCGGGCGCGCTCGACCTCCTTTTCGACTACCTCATCAACGACATCTATCGCGATGTGGAATATTTCGACTTCGGCACCTCCAATGAAAAAGGGGGCACAGTGCTCAACGGGAGCCTCCTCTATCAGAAAGAAGGTTTCGGCGGCAGGGCAATCTGCTACGACACTTATACGGTTGACCTAAAACAAAACTCCAGATGATAAAATTTCTTGACCTCCGAAAAGTCACTGCCCTCCATGGCGATGAAATAGAAGAAGCCGTCATGCGCACCGTAAAATCGGGATGGTATCTCCTCGGCGAGGAAACGAAGGCTTTCGAACGGGAATATGCCGACTATATCGGCACTCGCCACGCCATAGGTTGCGCCAACGGTCTTGACGCGCTGACATTGATCCTGCGTGCCTATATGGAAATTGGCGTGATGCATCCGGGCGACGAGATAATCGTTCCTTCCAACACATATATTGCCTCCATTTTGGCCATGTCGCGCAACGGACTCGTGCCTGTGCTTGCAGAACCGGACCCCGCCACATGCCAGATTTCTTCCGACGAGATTGAAAAGGCCATAACTCCGAAGACAAAGGGCGTGATGATTGTCCACCTCTACGGCCGGTGTGCCTACACCGACAAAATCGGAGAAATTTGTGCTCGCCACAATCTGAAGCTTATCGAAGACAACGCACAGGCCCACGGATGCATATTCCGTGGAAAACGCACGGGGAGTCTCGGCGATGCCGCAGGCCACAGTTTCTACCCCGGAAAAAACCTCGGAGCCTTGGGCGACGGCGGGGCCGTCACTACCGACGACACCGCTCTTGCCGACACCATCAGGGCACTCGCCAACTATGGTTCGCAGAAGAAATACATATTCAAATATAAAGGCATCAACTCAAGGCTCGACGAAATACAGGCAGCCGTCTTGAGAGCGAAACTCCCCCATCTCGACGATGACAACCTCCGACGCAAGGAAATAGCCAGAAGATACATGGAAGGGATTGCAAACCCGGCAATTAAAATTCCGGAAATCAAAGATTGGGACTCGAACGTGTTCCATGTGTTTCCCGTCTTCACCGACCGTCGCGACGAACTCCAGAATTATCTTTCGGAGCATGGCATACAGACCCTCATCCACTACCCCATTCCACCACACCGTCAAGAATGTTACAAAGAATGGTCGGCCAAATCGTTCCCGATAAGCGAACGTCTCCACGCCACCGAACTTTCCCTCCCCATCTCCCCCTGCCTCACCTCCGAAGAAGCCGACACGGTCATCTCCTCCCTCAACAAATGGGGTAGGAATCAAATATAACGTTATTTTTTTAATAAATTTGGTGTAAAATTTTGTCAAACAAATAAGTTTGACTAATTTTGCAACCGCAAATACCCTGTCGGCACCGTTGCCGCAGGTTTTGCGTGATATTAACCAGATAAAAATTAACAACAAAGTAACTCATAACAAATGATTATCGTACAAGTAAAAGAGGGCGAGAACATTGAGAAAGCACTCAAGAAATTCAAACGTAAATTTGAAAGAACCGGCATAGTTAAAGAACTGCGCAGCCGTCAGGCATTCGAGAAGCCTTCAGTCACCAATCGCAAGAAGATGATCAAGGCTGCCTACGTTCAGCAGCTTCGTCAGGCCGAGCAGTAATCGCGCCTTCCCGACACTTCGTCGCGATCAGATCACTTTGACGCGCCACGCCGAAAGGCTATGCGGAAATTATCCGGCTCCCGTCGTTTCCTTCGACCGGAGCCGATTTTATTTATACCTCCACCGCCATGTATATCTCCGATTTCGTTTCTTACCTCCGTTACGAACAAAACCGCTCGCCGCTCACCGTGGAAGCCTACGAACGCGACCTACGCCAGTTTACCGACTGGCTCACCTGTTTCCACCCCGAACGCTTCGACCCCCGCGACGTAACGCTCAACGACATCCGTGCATGGCTCGCAAGTCTCGCACGCACCGACAATACCCCCCGCACTTTAAGGCGCAAGGCACAAAGCCTTAGGGCATTCTTCCGTCACCTTCTCAGAAAAGGGGCAATCACAGTAAACCCCGCCGCCGACCTCTCGCTTCCCAAATTACCCAAACGCCTACCCGACGTGGTCCGCGCCGACGAAATCGAAAGCATCCTCTCCCCGATGGACGAGGCCTTGGCTGAGACACCTGACAACGAAACGCTTGTAAGAGACGACCTCATCGTGGAAATGCTATACACCCTCGGCATCAGGCGGGCAGAACTTATGGCCATCAGCGACTGCGACATCAGCCCTTCCGCAGGAGAGATAAAAATCACCGGAAAAAGGGCCAAACAACGTGTCGTGCCGGTGCCCGCCAAACTAATGCAAAAAATAGAGGGATGGCAGAAACTTCGTGATTCGCTATGGTCAGACCTCCCATCGCCAACGCCATTGCTTGTGGTGAAGGGGAAAAGGATAACACCCCAACAGATATACCGCTCCGTCAAAAAATCGCTCGCATCCTCGTCGGCACGCAAAAAAAGCCCACATGCCCTCCGCCATTCCTTTGCCACGGCAATGCTCAACGAAGGAGCCGACATCGACTCCGTGAAGGAATTTCTCGGCCACGCCTCCCTCTCCACCACCCAGATATACACCCATATTTCTTTTGCAGAAATGAAACAGGCATACACCTTAGCTCATCCCAGAGCAAAAAAAAAGAAGGAAGATTAAAAATTTTATGCCCGTTTAAGCAATTTGTATGGATTTATTGTTTATCTTTGTAAACGAGATTCACCCGTCGGCAGGAGTCTCTCTCCGGGCAAGCACGTCCGCTCCCCGCTACGACTCTTCAATAACCCATAAAACTCTAAGATTATGGAAGTACAGATTAAAGCGATTCATTTCGACATTTCCGAAAAACTCGTTGCTTTCGTCAACAAGAAAATCGAGAAACTCACACGACGTTACGACGTTATCACCGATGCGGAAGTCAACCTCCGACTCGTAAAGCCAGAGACAGCCAACAATAAAGAAGCAGGCATAAAGCTTTCAGTGCCCGGAAGCCCCGATCTTTTCGCTTCCAAGACAGCCGACACTTTCGAGGAGGCCATCGACCTTTCGCTCGCCGCACTCGAACCACAGCTCGAAAAATTGAAAGGCAAGAGCCGCGCAATCTGACAACCAGAAAAAACGACAACCTTCGCCCGTCTTCCCTTTTCCAATACCCGGAAGACGGGCTATGTTTTGAAACCGGCATGAAACAGCAACAGAACGCAACACCCGCACTTCCCGGCGCAAATAAAAAAAGGAACCTGATTATAATTTTTTCCGTCCTTGCGCTTGCCGTAGCCATCCTGCTTATCTTTTTTCTTCCGCTACTTTTTAAACAAGCCAAGGATGACGCCATAATCCGGATTCCCGTCAATGCAACCTCCGAAAATGTGAAAGACTCCATTTCGCGTTATCTTGGCGACGACTATGCCGCCCTTGTGATGAGGATGGCTAAAATCAACGGAACGGATTTCAGCACCCGCCATGGGGCATATCTCATTCCGGCAGGCACCTCCCCGATACGTGCGGAAAGAAAACTTTCAAAGGGAGCCCAGCAACCACTCACCATTACCATCAACGGATTCCGTTCCCTTACGTCGCTTTCGGACAGGGTGGCGCGAAGACTCGATTTCACCGCCGATTCACTATTGGAAACAGCCACGGGGAAAGAACTCCTTAACAAATACGGCTTAACGCCGCAACAGGCCCTCGCACTCTTCATCGACGATTCATACGAGGTCTATTGGTCGGCGTCGCCCAAAACCCTTGTTTCAAAAATAGGCGACAACTACAATAAAGTGTGGAACGCCGAACGCCGGCGCAAGGCTTCGGAACTCGGGCTTACCCCCGCCGAAGTGATGACGGTTTGCTCCATCGTGGATGAGGAAAGCAACAAACTCGATGAAAAAGGGAAAATCGGGAGGCTCTACATAAACCGGGTTAAGAAAGGGATGCCCCTCCAGGCCGACCCCACCATAAGGTTCGCGCTCGACGACTTCACAATCCGCCGCGTGAAAGGAAGCCACCTCAAGGTCGATTCTCCTTTCAACACATATAAAAACAAGGGACTTCCCCCCGGACCCATCCGCACAACAAGCGTGGCTACAATCGACGCGGTGCTTGATTCACAACCCTCCACCCACCTATATATGTGTGCGAAAGAAGACTTCTCCGGCTACCATAATTTCGCCTCCACCTATCCCGAACATCAGGCGAACGCGCGCCGTTATCAGAAAGCTTTGGACGCACGCGGAATAAAATAACTCATCCATCAAATAATCCGGATCCATGAAACTGCTTCAAGAATATTCAAACCTTCAGGAAGCTTATATCGACAAAGGTTTCCTCATCGACAACGGAATCAATGCCGAAGTGCAGGCAGATGCACTGTCGGAAATTTTTCCGGCTCCCGGTGCCGGCAACGGTTCAATCTATCTGTTGGTGCCCGACAACCAACTACAGGAAGCCAGAGAGTTGCTTTCAAGTAGGAAATAATGGTCTTACGGGGAACCTGTCTTTCATGTTAAGCGTTTTTTAAGTAACTTTGCAAAAGTTTTAAAAACGCACATGAATCCACGACTGTATCTGTTGGCCATCGCCATTCTTATATATGTGAAAACATCGGCATTCAACGCCGGTGGGGATTCTGTCGTATTCGCGCCTTCAGGTCTTGTCGAAATTCCAACAAAATTAGAAGCCCCCTCCATCGCAACCCAAGCGAATGTGCCGAAAGACGTGGCAATCAAGCCCCTCGAAAAGTCGAGGGAGGAACGATGGTGGCTCAACCAACTGAGATATAACCATACCCTGAATCTTAAAGACACAAGTATCATTTATCCGCGATTCGTAAAATTTTGCGTTGATGTGTATAACTGGGGCGATGCCTTCTTCAATTCATACGACCCGGAATATGTGGTCGGCACAGGGAAAAGATGGAAAGCACGGATTGTCAACGACAACTGGGTTGACAGCTATGTCATGACGCTTCCAAAAAAATTGCAGGCAAACATGCTGAGCAACCTTTACGCCAACCTTGGAGGATACATACAATACATGGCGGTCAGCGTAGGATATACGGTTGACATGGGTAAATTTTTCGGCAATAACCCTCTCAACCATAAAAAATGGGAATTCGGGTTCAACTGTGCGCGTTTCAATGCCGAAATCTATTATCAGGAAAATACCGGCGGCACATTTCTGCGAAAATTCGGGAAATATAACAACGGACGTCTGTTCAAACAAGACTTCCCGGGCCTGGAGATGTATAATTTCGGAATTGAAGCCGTATATTTCCTCAACAACAAACGTTATTCGCACGGAGCCGCCTACAATTTTTCCAAATACCAGAAAAGGAGTCAGGGGTCATGGATAGCGGGATTTTCCTACTCAAATGTAAAGCTCCGGTTCGATTTCTCCAAACTTCCCGCCGACCTCCTCCCCTATCTTACCATTCCGGCCGAATCTTATCTTTTCCACTACAACTCCTATTCCGCAGTGATTGGCTACGGTTTCAACTGGGTAATCAAGCCAAGGCTGCTTTACAATTTCACAGTGATGCCCGCGTTCGGGGTTGGACATTGCTTCGAAGATTCGCTTGAAGGAGAAAAATACATGTTTGCCATGAGCATAGGTTCGCGCATGTCGCTCACCTACAACCTCGGCAACTGGTTTTTCAGCCTAATCGGCAAAATGAACGGACACTGGTATAAGAGCGGCACCTACTCCCTCTTCAGTTCCGTGGAGAATTTCTCCGCCAACATCGGTTTCCGTTTCTAAACCCTATAAATAAGAATTGCCGGATTTCCTGACGGAAATCC
>CABRKI010000008.1 GCA_902471455.1 uncultured Porphyromonadaceae bacterium
AATTTACTCGGCTTTCCGTCAACTTCCACAAAAGTACACGATTAGTACCCACGCCCTCTCAAACCCCTCTGAGAATCAGCCAATTTGCCCAAATAAGAAAAAATGTGTAATTTTGCAGTGAAAAAATGTATTGAAATGAGTGTAACTGTTAATTCAACTTGTGTAAAAGAAAAAGTAAATCATTTTATCTGGCAACATCTTCTCCTTCTCTTCTCGCTGTTTGTAATGACCCTTGGCGTGGTGTTATGTGTGAGGTCGAGCCTCGGGTCAAGCGTTATTTCCTCCGCTCCTCTCGCCATGACCCTTGCAGGGGAAGCGGGCATGGTTCCGTCCCTTTCTTTAGGCGACTATACCAACATCCTCAACGCCCTGCTCGTGGTAGGGCAGATTATTGTGCTCCGGCGTAAATTCGAGCTTGTGCAACTGCTGCAGCTCGTAATCGGATGCGTTTTCGGATTGCTCATCGACCTCAACATGTTTCTTACGTCTTCGTTGGTATGCGACACCCTTTGGACCCATGTCCTCGCGCAATTAGGCGGCTGCACCGTGCTCGGTTTCGGCATAGCCATGGAAATCCGGTGCGGTTCCGTCACGATGCCCGGGGAGGGGTTGCCGGTGGCTATTTCCAAAGCTACGGGCATTCCGTTTCCGAAAGCGAAGATATGCGTTGACATAACGTTGGTTGTCTGCGCCGTCACACTCTGCTTCATCTATTTCCATCAATGGCTCTGGAACGTGGTTGGCTTCGGCACCCTTTTCGCAATGGTGTATGTGGGGATGGTGGTAAAACGCCTTGACCCTCACATGGGTTGGTTCAACCGTCTGCTTGACAACCGCCCCGGTTTCCACCGAGTGGTGTATGGCCTCGCACGCTATATAAAGAATCGAGTTTAAAGTTTAAGGTTTAGGGTTTAAGGTTTAAAGTTTAAAGTTTAGATAATAGCGTTTTATGTTTCAATAAACTTAAACTATTCTTTAAATCTTAAACATTAACTAACGACTAAAACTAACGACTAACGGACGATGACGGCGAAACCGCCGCCGGGGGCGAGGTGGATTCTTTCTTTCGAACTCTGATTGACGCGAATCTCTGAGATGGCGTAGTCGTCGCCTTGTTTGGCGGCATTTATGCCGTCTTTAAGTATGGTTGCGGTGAAAGTTTTGCCGGCGGGAAGGAACGAGAAGTCGAGGTCATAGTCGCGGGCATCCCAGTTGGTCATGCCGCCGACATACCATTTCCCTTCTTTTTCGCGAAGGGTGACGATGTATTCACCCATTTTGCCGTCAAGCACTTCCGTGGAGTCGAATACCGTCGGCAAGGAGGCGATGAACTGCGTGCATTCCGGTTCCTTTTCATAGAGCGAAGGGGAGTCGCAAAGCATCGTGAAGGGGGAGTCATAGACAATGTAGGTGGCAACCTGGTGCCCGCGTGTGCCTTGGCTCATCGGGTTGTAATATACGGCTTTCCAGTCTTTTTTCTGTGCATTGCGCATCGCCCCGGGGGTGTAATCCACCGGCCCGCACATCATGCGGAGGTAAGGGTAGGTAACGTCATATAGCGGCATATCGACGGTGGCGGGCGACCATTTCATTTCCTCCATGCCGAACACGGCCTCGAAATTCACGATATTGGGATATGTGCGGTTCAATCCCGTCGGTTTGTAGATGCCATGCAGGTCGAGCATGAGATTGTGTTTGGCAGTGGCATCGGCTATGCGATAGACCATCTCCACGCCGTCCTGGTCGTCGCGGTCGAGGAAATCCACTTTAAATCCTTTCACTCCCATGTCGGCATATTTGCGGCATGCCTCTTCAAGTTGCGAATCGAGCACGTTGAAGACTGTCCAAAGCACTATCCCCACCCCACGTTGCTTGCCGTATTCAATGAGCCCCTTGAGGTCGATGTCGGGGATAACGGTGAGCATGTCGCCGCTCTTTGGGTCGTACCATCCTTCGTCGAGCACCACATATTCCAGACCGTTCTTTGCGGCGAAGTCGATATAATACTTATATGTCACGGTGTTGATTCCGGCTTTGAAATCCACTCCTCGGAGTCCCCAGTCGTTCCACCAGTCCCAAGCCACTTTACCCGGTTTTATCCAGCCCGTGTCTTTCACCCGGGAAGGGGATGCGAGGGCATATACAAGATTCGATACGGGCATCTTGCGGTCATCGTCGGTGATGGAGATTATCCTCCAGGGGAAATCACGTTTTCCGTCGGCTTTTGCTATAAAATCTTGGGTAGATGTTACGTATTGCTGCTTTCTCCCGGGATAATAGTCGGTGGTGGCGGGATATTTGGCAAATTTGCCGGTCATCGTGCCTGATATGCTGTCGGCGGTAAGAAACATTCCGGGATAGGCTTCGAGGTCCGATTCCAGAATCACGGCCTTAAGACCGTCGCCGAAATCGGCTGCCGCAGGGAGGAACGCGAGCTTGTCTGACGCACTGTGGAGCGGGGCTTTGGTGTAGAGGTTCTGAAACGCCATCGCCATGGGTTCCTTGTCGTTGGTGGAAAAGGAAAGATATGTGTCGGGGTTGCCCGAAAAACGGTATGCGGCTATTTCGTCGTCCACGATAACCGGACCTTTCGATGTGGAGAAGCGGTAAGCCACGCCGTCGTCGAAAACACGGAGCGTAAGCGTGAGACCGTCGCCGAGGTCGGCTTTCAGTTCGTTATATTCTGAAGTGAATTTCGGGGTGTGGTGGAAAGGCGCATCAATCGTTTCCTTGATGCGAACGGGTTTCTTCACACTTTTTATCGTCATCCCTTTCTTACGGTCCCTGATTTTAAGCCCGATTCCCGATTTGTCGAGAATCTGTTTCCCATCGTATGATACTGAAATGAGCGGTATAGATGAGGGCCCGTCTTCGAGGGTTACTTTGATACTGTTGTCGGGAGAGTGTAACGCAGCGGTTTTCGCTTCTGCCGCAAACGGCAGCGAGGCGAGCGCCAGCGTCATGATTGTTACTGTCTTCTTCATGGCGTTTGATTAGTTTATGAATTACAATGCAAAGTAAGCTATAAGTTGCGTAATAAGAGTAACACAATCGTACAAAAATCATATAAAAATTGTACGAAAACGCACATTTTGTTCTTAACCCTGTATTTTCTGTGTTGTTTTAGTGCGGATTCTATGGCTTAACGCGATATGGAAAAAATACTTCTTCTTAACAACGCGAGGAAGTTCACTAAAGACATGATTGTGCTGAAATGTGAATTTCCGAAAGATTCAGTTCGGGGTCAGTCCCGCTTAGTTTGCCGAAGACACTGAACGCTCCAAAGAAATCATCGGAAACCTCTCCGACAGTATGACGGCAGTGGTTTCCGATGAAGTGGAATGAACCGGTTCGGTTATTTTTCGATGATGACGGGGGCGTGGGGAAGGCCGACAAATACCGACGGGTTCTTTTTTCTGGCATATTCCACGGCGAACGTAGCCGCTTCGTCAAGCGTGTCGAAGGAACCTGCTATCACGTAATATGCCCCTTCGGTGTTTCTGACAAAGAATGACTTATAACCTTCGGAGAAAAGGTCGCTCGTCTGAGAGGCGCAGTTGGTGGGCATCTTGTATCTGGCTACCGCCACGCTCCATTTCCGCAATTCGTTTTCCAAGCCGCCCTCGAACCGGATACGTTCCGAGGTTACATAGACGGAGTCGCCGTTGACAACACGTATGGCAGGCCCTCCAATCGCCTGGAGCGCACCTGCGGGTATGGCCATATCGGCATCGGCGGCAGCCGACGCCTTCCGTTTCCCTTGCGCTGCATCGTAGGCGGCACGATAATTGCTTTCGGTTGGTTTGCACGAAGTGGCACCCGCCAGAGCGAGGAGGAGAAGCGCCGGGATTATAATCTTTTTCATCTTAAATTTGAATTAAAATGGGAGTCTTGAACCCCCGGGGCCTCGTCTGACCGGCCCAGAAGGATCGGTAACAGAACGAAGACCCGGGAAGACTAATCGACAAATTAGTAATTAGCAATTGCTAATTGCTAATTGATTAATTATTAACCGGAGTGAGGATTCTTGTTTCGCGGGGTGCGAATTTCACGGTGGCGTTGCCGGCGGGGCGTAGCACGACCGTTTCCCCGGTAATGACATCGGCATATTTCTTACCTTCCGGTATTATTTCCGAATACCTCGACATGTCAACGTCTATTTCCTTGTCCCTGCCGTTCATCACCACCACGAATGAGTCGTCGCCGGAGCGGCGTTCGTAGAGATAGAGTCCGTTGTCGGGCATGAAGTGGGTCATTTTCCCTTTAGCGGCTGCCTCGCTTCCTTTCCTCCACTTGTTGACTGCGGAGATATAATCGTATGCCTCGTTCTGGAGCGGCGTGCGCCCTGCACGTGTAAAGGCATTCGTCTTGTCGCCCGGGAATCCCCCCGGCACGTCTTTGCGTATCATGCCGTCGCCACCCTGTCTGGTGCCGCTCATAAGCAGTTCGGTGCCGTAATAAATCTGGGGGATGCCGGGTGCGGTGAGAAGGAGGGTGATTGCCTGTTTCCAGTTTTGCAACGAGTCGATGTCGTGTTGGATCACTCTTTCCGTGTCGTGGTTGTCGAGGAAACGGAGCACTTTCAGGGGGTCGGCATAAACATAGTCGAGGGCGAGATGGTCGTATATCTTGTTGAGGCCGTTCCAAGGGTCGGTATCCGCCTTAAACGGAGCGAGGTCTGCCGATTTTATCATAAGCGGGAAATCCATTACCGTCGGAAGATGAGTGTCTTTTCCAGTCGCCAGTGAGAGGGGCGAACCTCCCTGCCATCTCGCCACGCCCGCAACGTCGCCGAACCAGCACTCGCCGACAATATTGAAGTCGGGATATTCCTTCATGACGGCGTCGATCCATCCCGCCATCGCCCTTTCGTCGGCGTAGGGATATGTGTCCATACGTATGCCGTCGATTTGCGATTCTTCTATCCACCATATCGAATTCTGAACGAGATATTTCATCAGGTGGGGATTCTTCTGGTTTAGGTCTGGCATTTCTTCCACAAACCATCCATCTACCGATATGCTCTTGTCGTAATCCGATGCGTAGGGGTCGGTCAAGGTGGAAAGCCTGTAGTTTGTCTGGTGGTAATCGTCGGGGAAGTTAAGCCAATCGGATGCCGGACGGTCTTCAATCCAAGGATGGCCAATGCCGGAATGGTTGAAAATCATGTCCATGACGGTCTTGATGCCTCGGTTGTGGAGCGAGTCGATGAGTTCGGTATATTCGGCATTGCTTCCGAAACGCGGGTCGATGGCGTAGTAATCGGTGGTGGCGTAGCCGTGATAGCTGCCTCCTTTTCCCGGCATGTCGTTTTCAAGCACCGGATTCACCCATACGGCTGTCACTCCCAGCGAGTCGATGTAGTCGAGATGCTTCATGATGCCAGCCATGTCTCCTCCGTGACGCATATTGGGGTCTTCGCGGTTCACTTCCGATTGGTTTCGCATCGTTTTAACTACATTGTTCGAAGGGTCGCCGTCGGCGAAACGGTCGGGCATTATCAGGTAAAGCACGTCGGCGGAGGTGAAACCTTGTGCTCCTTTTTGCGGGCGGCGTGCTTTCAGTTCATATTCTTTCTTGACGGTTTTCTTACCCTCTTTCCATTTCAATGTCATCTTTCCCGGTTTCGTTTCCGGAGAAATGTTGAGATAGACGAATTGCCAGTTTGGCGACCCGTCGAGACGCACCACACTGTCGATGCTCACCCCCGGGTATTCTACGGAAAAGTCAGCTCCCTTTACATCGTTGCCATGCACTTGGAGCTGGAGTGTGGTGTCGCGCATCCCCGTCCACCAATGGGGAGGGTCAATCCTGTCAACGGAGAAGGCGGATGCCATAAGTGGAAACGAAAACGTCTCCAATGTGAAAAATAATTTAGTTAAGCCGTTCATACAGTTATTATTGGATTTAAAGGTATATATTTATGGTCGTTGGGAGTCGTTGCGGGCATGCATTGATATGAACCGAGGCGCGGTATGGAAATGCCGCGCCCCGGTTTACAATTTTTTTTATATATTGCGTCGCATGGAGCAATTCGGGTCAGTTCACCTGGATAACGAGGAACGGGGTCATGCTCCAGAATTCCTTGGGATTTGTAATCTGGATTGTCTTGGTGCCGTCGGCGTTGTCAACGAGTGTGTATGACCCTTCGGGCATATTTGTCCAGATTTTCACTTTCTTCGCTCCCGTCGGAATCACGCTGAGCGAACGCTTGTCTGCTTTAGTGAAGTAAGACTCGTTGAAATCTCCTTTAAGCACCTTGGTCTGGCCGAGGAATTTCTTTTCGAGGAGGCCGTTCTTCTTGAGTTCTTTGTTGGTTCCGATTGCATAATAAACGGTGTTGGCAGCGTTTTCGGCAGCTACAGTCTCGGCCTGGGCTGCTTCCTTGGCTGCGGTCTCGGTCTTTACCTGTTCTTCGGTTTCGGCAACTTTGCCTGTAAGCTCTTCGATTTGTCCTCTTGCGGCGGTAAGGTCTGATTCAAGCTGGGCGATTTTTTCGTCTTGTTTCGCAATGCGGTCCTTAAGCTGTGTGATAGTCTTTGAAAGCACGCTGTTTTGGTTGCCGCTTGCTTTGAGCTGTGCGTCCATTTTGTCGAGAAGGGCGCGGTTGGAGGCGAGGCGGGCCTTTATATTGGCAAGATTCTGGCGAATCTCGGCACGGCGGTCAACGTTTTCCCCGGACCCCATGCTGTAAAGAAGGCCTTCCTGCATGTTGATGGAATCAAGACCGGTATATATGTCGCCCATAAGGAGCATTAGAGAGTCGTTGAAACTGTTTGCTTCCGCGTATTCCGCCGATAATTCGGCGATGCGTGCGGAGTCCTCTGCGAGTTTCTGGCTGTTGCCTGAGCAGGAAGCGAGCATAAGTGCGCTGATTCCCAGGAGGATAAAAGTTTTTTTCATAACTGATGCAAATTTGGGTTTTATTAATAGTTTACAGTTTCTATTCCCCATCGTCGGAAAGTTCTTCATCTGAGGAAGTTAAGGGAATGTCGGCTCCTTGCCGGCAACCTCCGATTATTATAACAATTTCCCCTTTCGCTTGGTTCAAAGAGAAAAAATCGTAAAGTTGTTGCAATGTGCCGCGATGGTATGTTTCATGGATTTTTGAAATTTCCCGGCATACGCAGGCTTCCCTGTCGCCGCCAAAAAACTCTGCAAGTTGGCGGAGGGTGCGCTGAAGCTTTTTCGGTGATTCATACACCACCACCGTCCGTGGGTCGTTGGCAAGGAAAGAGAGGCGAGTGGCTCTCCCTTTCTTGGGGGGAAGAAACCCTTCGAACACGAAACGGTCGCAAGGAAGCCCCGACGCCACAAGCGCCGGAACGAACGCCGTGGCTCCCGGCAGACATTCCACCTCAAGTCCCAGTCGTCTGCATTCGCGGCTAAGCATAAAGCCGGGGTCGGAAATGCCGGGGGTGCCGGCATCTGAAATAAGAGCGATTTTTTCGCCGGCTTCAATGCGTTCGGCTATTTTGGGAGCCTCTTCATGTTCGTTAAACTTGTGATGGCTCCTCATAGGGGTGTGGATGTCGAAGTGCTTTAGAAGCACCCCTGACGTCCGGGTGTCTTCCGCCAGAATAAGATCCGCTTCCTTGAGCACATTTACGGCACGGAATGTCATGTCGTCGAGATTGCCTACGGGGGTAGGCACTATGTAGAGTTTGCCGCTCATGACTTGAAATATTTTTTCAAGATTTCAAGAAAATCAATTACTTCCTGGCGTTTTGAATCCCACTGTAATTCCCCGATGAAATAGTCTTCCGCTTCGTCGTAACCCTCCATGGAGGCAACAAAGGCGAGGGTGTTGTTGAAATCGGCATCGGAATTGTTGAAAAGCTCACGTTTGAACCTGTATCTGTCGTTAATGCTGAACACAAGTCGTCCTCTGGGTTCACAAATGCCATTCGTGAATGAAGAGACATCTTCGCTATCCGGCATTTGCGATTTGAAAACAGCTTCCGGTTCGGGTTCTTCCACAGGTTGGAAAAGAGGCTCGGGTTCGGCTCCCTGCACAGGTTCGAAAAGCGGTTCGGGGTCAAATTCCGGCACAGGCTCTAAAACAGGACTCGATTCTGTTTCTGGTTTGCATTCGAAATCCGGAGCCATTTCTTGAGCGGTGGTTGATTGAGACTCGGTTTCAGTCTCTGACGCAGGCTTGTATCCGGCATCATTCCCGGAGGTGGCGCATACCGCTTTTTTTGCATGCCTCGACAATTCCTCTCCTTTCCTTGCTATCAACAACGGAAGTGATTCGGGAATATCTTCACGGGCAAGCGCAAGATGCACCAGCCCTTCAAGTTCATATATACTGTCGAGCAGTCGGTTTAAATTCTCTTTATTCATTGTTTTCTGTTTGTTCTAAGTCTATATCGCTGTCAAAAATCTCGAGTAGCATCCTTTCGGCAGCCTTTTTTGCTTTGTCGCGGCTTCCTGTGATGTCGTTCATGATGATGACTACCACATGTGTGGGGGCATAGTCTTCGTCGAGCTTGTAGCCGGCATAACACTGTATCCCTTTCATGCTTCCGGTCTTCATCGCTATGTAGCTGTCTAACGGGGTTTCGGCAAGAAAGCGTTTGAGGGTGCCTTCCTGGCCTGCAAGCGGGAAAAACGACGCATAGTTGGGATCGCCGCTCATTTCCGATAGCACTGCTCCCATAAAGTCTGCCGTGACCCGGTTAGAGCGTGAAAGCCCCGACCCGTCAATCAATATAACGCCGTCGAGCGGCATTTTCTTTTTCTGCCACATCTTATATTCCCGTGAGGCGGCATCTTTGGTGGAGCCGTCGCCTCCTTTGAGTTTGCCGTATGTGCGCAGCATGGATTCTGCAAAAAGATTGTCGCTCCGCATCATGCATGAACGCATAATCTCGTCGATGGGATGCGACACGTGTTGCATTATCTGTTTGCGCTTCCCTTCGCCAAGGTCTTTCGAATCTACCGAAATGCCTGCGTTGCGCAAGGCACCCTTAAGACGGTTGATAAAAATCCGGTCGGGGCGTTCCACCGATTTCTTTCCGGTGGAATTGTCTTCAAAGTTAAATCCGTGTGACCCTGTGCCGTAAGATTGTGGAAAATCTGCGGCCATCCATGAATCGGGACGCGAAGGACCCTCGAATTCTGAATCATCTACGATTATTTCGCCTTCGATTTTGTTGATTCCCGCCACCCGGAGAGCTTCCGTAATCTCGCGGACGATGTCGGAACTTCCGGGTTCGTTTTCGGAATTTAACGACGGGTCGCATGCCCCTTCCACGATAAGATTGCCTCTGACGATACCCATATCGACGGGACCGTCGATAAATACCGGAGTATGGTATCTATAGTCTATGCCCGATTCTCCCAATAAAGCGGCAGTCGTCACTGATTTCATGATCGATGCCGGCACGAGGGGCGAGCCGGTGTTGTGTGATGCAATCACTTCCCCGTCGGAAAGGTCAATGACCTTTACCGCCACCGATTCCGGCTTTATGCCGTTGTCTCTGACAAAGCGCGCTACGGCTTCCGAATAATCCTGCCCCGAGGCTGCTAACGCAAAAGACAGGATGAAAAACAAAAGCCATCTTATTCTTGTTTTTATCATTTCTTATTTGGTGCAATCCGACTAAACAATGAAGTTGTTTAAGCTTTTTTACGGAGATTGATTTTCTTATGGCTTTTTACGTTAAAAAGACCTCTTTTCCAATCTTCCACCATCTTTTCGGTCGCTTTTGAACCTTTCATCGGTCATTTAGCCCGCTAAACTCCCTCTTCAAAGTTCAAAATCGTCTCGAAAATCTGATGAAATCTTGAAAAAGAAAAAAGTTTAAACAACTTCAATTGTCGGATTGACCGCAAAGTTAGCAAAAGTTTTCCGATTTCAATATAGTTTTTTTGTGATACGGGAAATAGTTGCTAATTTTACAATTCAAAAACGATTCTCTAATGGATTCTACTGAAACACCTCCGAGAACGCCTTACACCTTCGACAGGGTGGTGAGGATTCTGTTCACGGTATGCACTGTGATTGCATCGGTTTTCCTTCTTGACTCGCTAAAGGGGGTTCTTCTTCCGTTTCTTGTGGCATGCCTGATAGCATATATGCTTGAGCCGGTCGTGAGATGGAATATGAAATGGACGGGACTTAGAACACGTTTTGTGCCGGTTGCCCTGACTCTTTTCGAGGCATTTGCGCTGTTTGCCTTGTTTTGTATCGTGTTTATCCCATACCTTATTTCGGAGACTGCCGAAATGACGGTGATTATAAAGCGTTATGCCACCACTCAGATTCAGATTCCCTACATATCGAGTTCCATCCATGAGTTCCTGCGGGAAAATATAGATGTAAATGAAATTTCGAAACTCCTTTCGCAAGAGCAATGGATGTCGCTCATAAGGAAGGCTGTGTCGTCCTCATGGACGTTCCTCAGTTCCGGGCTCGCCTTTGTGTTGGGTGTGTTGAGCTGGCTGATAGTTATCCTTTACGTCATTTTCATTATGCTCGATTACGAAAGGATAATGTTGAGCTTCAAACAGCTTGTGCCGTTCAGGCATAGAAAACGCACTTTCCAGGTGGCATCCGACATAAAGAACGCGATGAACCGCTATTTCCGGGGCCAGTTTGTGATAGCATCCATCGTAGGCATCCTCTTCTCCATAGGATTCGTCATCATCGGATTGCCGATGGGGGTGGTGCTCGGGCTGTTTATCGGCATACTGAATATGGTGCCATATCTTCAGCTTATATCATTGCCCATAACCGCGATATTATGCATAGTCTGCACTGCGAGCAGCGGTGTGGATTTTTGGGTTATATTCTGGGAGAGCATGGCGGTGTATGTCATCGTGCAGTGCATACAAGACCTCTATCTGACTCCCAAAATTATGGGTAAGGCCATGGGGCTTAATCCGGCTATAATATTGCTGTCGCTTTCAATCTGGGGTTCGCTACTCGGATTCATGGGGCTTATCATAGCTTTGCCGATGACCACTCTTCTCATTTCGTATTACGACACCTATGTGGTGAAACGCACTTTGAAATAACTTCCATTACAATAAAATCGATATGCTGACATTGCCTATTTCGACAGACATAGAGACATTGTGCCAGGAAACAGTGTCGCAGCTTGAGGCGCAGACCTATACGGAAATAAACGGCGACAAAGAAACCCCGACGGAGGAAGACCATACAAACGGCCTGATAGGCGACCTTGCGTGGATTCTTTTGCTGGGAGCCATTGTAACGCTTCTGTTTAAAAAACTGAAGCAGCCTGTAGTGCTCGGCTACATTCTCGCCGGGTTCCTTGCAAGCCCGAAATTCGTATATCTCCCCTCTATCTCCAACCTTGATAATATCGAGTTCTGGGCAGACCTTGGCATCGTGGTGCTTATGTTCACTCTCGGCCTTGAATTCAGTTTCAAGAAACTGATGAATTCCGGGTCGTCGGCGGTGATAACCGCCTTGATAATTATATGCGGGATGACGTTTGCCGGATTCGGTGTGGGTAAATTGTTGGACCTCAACTCCATCAACTGTATCTTTCTTGGCGGCATGATTTCAATGTCGAGCACGACCATCATATTGAAAACCCTTACCGACCTTGGGATGCGGCAGAAGAAATATGCTTCTCTCGTGCTCGCTGTGCTCATAATAGAAGATCTTTTCGCGGTTTTGATGCTTGTGTTGCTGTCGTCGCTTGCCATGGGCAACGTGGAAGGTATGGATTTGCTTTTCTCTGTAGGTAAACTGGTGTTCTTCCTGATAATATGGTTTGTTGTGGGTGTCTATGTGCTTCCAACCTTCCTTACGAAAGTGCGTGGTTTTCTGAATGACGAGACTTTGCTCATAGTTGCCATGGGGTTGTGTTTCTCGATGGCGGTATTTTCGGTGGCATGCGGTTTCTCGCTTGAACTCGGTGCTTTCGTGATGGGTTCCATCCTTGCGGGCACTATGGTGGCGGAGAGGATGGAGAAGGTGGTGCAACCGGTGAAAGACCTCTTCGGTTCGGTGTTTTTTATATCGGTCGGAATGATGGTTGACCCGAACGTGCTCGCCACCTATTGGGGCGAAATCCTTTTGCTTGCCGTGGTGGTGATAATAGGAATGATTTTTTTCGGCACTTTGGGGATGCTTGTCACCGGACAAACCTTGCAGGTGGCTATCGAAAGCGGATTCACTCTGACCCAGGTGGGCGAATTTTCGTTTATCATCGCATCCCTCGGAATGAGCCTCGGGGTGCTTCAGGAAAGCCTTTATCCAATCATCGTTGCGGTCTCCGTGATTACCATTTTCACTACGCCATATTTCGTGAAACTCTCGCAGCCGGCTTATAAATTGGCGGAGAAACATCTCCCGGCACGTCTAAACTTCCTTATAGACAGATATTCGAAACAGGTGACGGATTCAAGTGCCACCAAAAGCCTCTGGCGCGATATCCTCGGCAGATATATGTGGCGGATTCTGCTTTATTCGGTGATTCTGCTTGCCATAATCCTGACGTCGCGTCAGTTCCTTTTCCCGGTGTGCCAGCAGTATCTTCACGGATGGGGGAGGCTTGCCGCTACTGTCATAACATTCATTGCGATGTCGCCGTTCCTTATCGCCATGTCGTTTAGTTCCACAAAACCCGACGAGCGTATGAAGTTGCATGCTTCGGCAAGTTTCTATGACGTTCCGCTTGTGGCGATGAGGATAATAAGATATCTGGTGACGTTGCTTTTCATCGTATATCTGATGACGATAGCTTACAATTCGCTCATTGCCTGGATTTCGGGAATGATATGTTTCGGATTGATTCTTATCTTTGCCTCGTCGAAGCTGCTTGGACGTTACGGTAATATGGAGCAGAAATTCATCAACAATCTCAACATACGCGAGAATACGCGTCTCGGTGTCAACAATAAGCTCGTGAGCGACCTGCATCAGGCTTTTATTGAGGTCGGCCCTTATTGCCCGTTTGTGGGCGACAAGCTGAAGGATTCCGGCCTTAGAAGCGATTACGGTGTGAGCGTGTCGAGCATACAGAGGGGCGACATGTTTATGCCGCTACCCTCTGTCGATTCCCGCATATTCCCCGGCGATGTGCTCGGCGTGATTGGAAACGACGAGCAAATAAAGAAACTTAACGACGACATCGAAAGCGCGGAGAAAGCTTTCAAGTCGGTGACCGTGACGCAACCTGAAATTGCTTTAAGAAACATTAAGTTGTCGGCGACTTCCCCGATAATCAACATACCGCTCGGCGAAACCAATATCCACGGCGATTATTATAGCATGATCGTGAAAGTGCAGCGCGGGGAGGATGAATTTGAGCAGCCCGGCCCCTCTACGGTTCTCAAAGAGGGGGATATCGTCTGGGTGGTAGGCGACGCTTCGCGTATAGATGCGATGAAATGACGCATCTGTTTTCCGGGTTCAGTTTCGGGTTGTCGGTAGAGGACTGTTTCTTTGTCGTTCAGAAGGGTAGGCCTGTGCCGATGAATCCGACGGTGTTTTCTTCAGAGAAATCGGAAGCCGCAGGTTCGGTTTCTGAATTGTAAAGCAGCCGAGAGAGTTCCGGCGAGAGTTTGTCTTGTGAGGGAGCGAACCATAGTCCTTCCCAGGTCCAATACCACATCCCGCTGTCGTCATAACCCGACCATTCGGCTGTGACTCCCGGAAGTTGTAGCACTTTGGAAAACGAATCGCCAAGCCCGAATTCCCCTTCCGGTGATTTGACTTTTATATCTGTGCCTATTACGTTCAGAACGTCGATTTTACCTTCGCCGAAATCGTATGCCACGAATTGCTCCCCGTCAGGATTTGAAAAAGTAACGGTGACGGCGTCGGGGCTTGCCCCGTTCTCCTTCGATGTGTATAAATTTGGAACGGAGTCCGCGAGTTCGGTTATCGGCTTTCCGATATACACCGCACCTATACTGTCTTTGTCGATATAAGTGGTATTTGCAGCCACCACAGTTTCCACCATATCCATGATGGCTATCGAATCGCTGTCGGCGGTCTCGTTTTTGTTAGAGTTTCCGCAAGAGGATGCCAATAGGCCTCCGCAAAATGCTGCAAAAAGCAGTGCGCGTTGTGTCGTGAGATTTTGTTTGTTCATATTTTTGTCATTTAGATTCTTATATTCGTTCAGGATTTGCTGAGGTTGCTCTTTCCGGAAGACCTATCCGCCGAATTGTTCCGGATATATCACCAGAAGGTTGTGGCGGTTGAAATTTCTTCCAAGATAGGCGGGGAGGTTTTCAAGGTGGGCTCCATGGGAAATAGAACCTTTTCTGGCGGCAATCACGGTGAAAAGGTCTTCTTCCCCGATGTCGGCGCTCTGGACGATGAAATCATCCCATTCCTGGATTATGCGGTAGTCGTGGCGAATGGCGAAATGTTCGTCTTCAAGCACATTACTGATGAATTCCGAGGTGGTTTCCGACGCCATGAAAACCACTTTGCAGGCAAGCTGCGTGGCGAGGTTGCCGATTCTTTCCACCCATGTCTGGAAGCCCGTTTCATATTCCGCCTTGTCTGGCACGAGCACCATAAGCCGGCTCACCGTATCCACGGGGATAAAGCATCTTGACATGAAAACCATCTTGTTGGTGGCTTGCAGGAGTTGCTCTATCATGGTGCCGTAAAAAGTATCGACTATATTCGACTTCCGGTGCAGACCTATCATAATGTCGCTCGCCTTTTCTTGTTTGGCTTCGTTGGTGACTCCGGCCACGACGTTGACGTCATATCTTTCCACATCTTTGACTTCTATATCTACCGCCTGGGCAGCCGCCACAGCCTGGCGTAGGGCGGTGCGTCCCATTTCAAGGGTGCGGGTGTCGTCTGAATTTCTAACGAAAAGTGCCGTCACGTGGTTCTGGTTCCTTCGGTTGCGCATAAGGAGTGCCAGGCGCATGAGCCCCTCTGCGGTGACTGGGTTGGCCACCGCCACAAGTTGCCGGGCGTAGGCCCCGGGCACCCTTTCCCCTTCCGCCATAAGCTCTTCTTCGGTGCGTTCGATGCGCAACATTTTTGTGGCTTCCTGGGTTGTGACGGTGGAGACTATGCAGCATGCAAGAATCATGAGTACTGCGCCGTTCATCATGTCTTCTGTGAGCAATCCGTGTTGATAACCTATCATGGTGGCGGCGATTGTGGCGGCGGCTTTCCCGGATGTAAGGCCGAACATTATGTTGCGGTCAGTCTTGCCGAATCCGAATATCCTTGCTCCCGCGTATGCGGCAAGCCATTTCGATGCCATGCCTACCGCGACCATGTTGAGTGCAACCCATCCTACGTGCCAGCTTTTGAAAATTACATGTACGTTAATCAGCATCCCTACCCCGATGAGGAAATATGGGATGAAAATGGCGTTGCCCACAAACTGGATCCTTCCCATAAGTCCGGAACGCACGGGGATAAAGCGGTTGAGCACCAACCCGGCATAGAAAGCCCCGAGAATGGCTTCAAGACCGATTATCTGTGCAAGCAGCGACGCGATGAACACCATGGCAAGCACGTAGATGAACTGGCTTACCTGGTCGCTGAAAGTGCGGAAAAAATATTTCGTAAGATAACGGAATGTTATGCCTACAAAGACAGCATACACTATCATCAGTCCGAAAAGCCGGAACATCCTCGACATCCGGAACCCTCCTTCTGAAACTTCCACCACACCTGCCAGGGTCAGCAGGGCGAACATTACGGCTACTATGGTGGCGCATACCGCTATTACGGCAGGCTTGGCGTTCTGAAGCCCGAATTTACTGACAATGGGATAGGAAATCAACGTATGGGAGGCATACATCGAGGCAATAAGCACGCACGTTGACCATGGCGAGCCGAAGGCAAGTCGCGAGCCGAAGATTCCCATGGCCATCGGGATGGCGAAGGTGAGCAATCCGAAGATTACGCCACGCTTCATGTTTTTTCGCAGATGGAACATGTCGATTTCCACTGCGGCAAGAAACATGAGGTAAAGGATGCCGACCTGTCCGAATATCTCGAAACTTGAATCGCGTTCAAGAAGGTTGAAACCGTAGGGCCCTACAATCATGCCGGAAAGGATCAAACCTACTATATGGGGGATTCTGAGACGCCGGAACACGATAGGGCATACCAGAATGATGAGAAGTACCAGCAAGAAAATGGCCACCGGCTGGTGCAACGGGAACGTCACTATGGAAAGGAGGGGAATCATAGTCTGAAAGTGGCTTTGGCGTTGGAATCTGTGGCGGCTTCCACTTCTTTTACCGGCAATCCAAGCATTTCCGCCACTTTTTCACAAGTGTGTGTCACAAACGCAGGTTCGTTGCGTTTTCCTCGATGCGGCACTGGGGCGAGATACGGTGCGTCGGTTTCAAGAAGGATATGCTTAAGCCCTATTTCAGACAGGGATTCGCGCAGTGACGTTGCGTTTTTGAAGGTAACCACGCCGTTGATGCCGAACATGGGGTCGCAGACTTCTCTGATTCTTGCCACGTCTGCGGGTGTCCCTGTGAAACTATGGAAGACGAGGTCCGTTTGGGGTCTTACGGCATCTATGCACTCAAGCACTTCGTCCAGGCCTTCGCGGCAATGTATTATGACCGGAAGACCCAATCTGTCGGCGATTTGCAACTGACGCTTGAACGCTTCTATCTGTTGCCTGCGGTATGTCTTGTCCCAGTAAAGGTCAATTCCCACTTCGCCTATGGCGACAAATCCCCCTTCTTCCAATCTTTCCTCCATTCCTGCGACAATTGGTTTCCAGTCTTCCCTGACTTCTGTGGGGTGCAATCCGAGTGCCATCGAGATTGACTCCGGGAAACGCTTGTGCAGGCTCTCCATAGGGGAGATTGTCGAGGCATCTACGTTGGGAAGTATGAAATGGGTGACGCCGGCGGATAGGGCGTGCTCTATTGCTTGCGCTCCTCCGTCGGCAAATTCTTCAAGGTAGGGATGGGTGTGGGTGTCAATCATTTTTTGCGCCCCACAAGTTTTTCAGCCAACTTTCTGAATGCCTCTTTCTGCTCGTCGCCAAGCGATGTGGCGTTGAGAGCCTTCATGGCCTTCGATGAATAGTGGCCTACGGCTTTCTTACATTTTTCACTGATGCCGATTTTTTCATAAAGACGGGTCACGGCTTTTATTCTCATGTCGCCGGCAGGCATGTTGAAGGCGGCTTTCAAAGCTTCTGCATTATTGCCCCCCTCTTCCAGAGCTGCCACGTAGAGGTAAGTTTTCTTTCCGTTCAAGATGTCTCCACCTATCGGTTTGCCAAAAGTGGTGGAGTCGCCGAACGTGTCGAGCCAGTCGTCTTGAATCTGAAACGCGAGTCCGGTCATCACGCCGAATTCATACATTAGTTTCGCGTCTTCATCCGATGCTCCGCCGATGATGGCTCCTATTTTAACGGCGGCTCCGAGGAGCGAACCTGTTTTCCCTGTTATCATTTCGATATAGTCGGAAAGGGAGATATCTTCGGCAGTCTCGAAATCCATGTCGAGGCGTTGCCCTTCATAGACGTCGATTGCCATGTCGTTGAAAGTGTCGAGCACTTGTCGGAGAATGGCACCGTCAACTTCCGTTACGTATTGGGTGGCAAGCGTAAGCATGGTATCGCCCGAAAGGATGGCGGTGTTTTCGTCATATTTCTTATGCACCGTGGGACGCCCGCGACGTAGGTCGGAATTGTCCATCACATCGTCGTGGAGCAACGTGAAATTATGGAACGTTTCTATGCCGACGGCGGCGCGCATTGCTTCCGGCGCACGGTTTCCGAAAGCATCGGCTCCCATAAGAACAAGCACAGGACGAATGCGTTTACCCCCTGCGGAGAGTGCATACTCTATCGGTTGGTAAAGGGGGGCAAGTTTATCACCGGGAAACTGAAGGGAAAGCAAGGCACTTTCAACGTCTGCCGAATATTCTGAAATTGTTTTCATAACGTTTTAGTCAAATGTCAGAATTTATATTTGATTATACCGGGCAACGGATGCCGGGTATATTGTTTTATTGGTTACAAATTGATAAAGGCATTGTAAACTTCTTCCGGAAGGTCTTTCCCGTGATCTACTTTTAATACGGTTTTGAATCCCTTCAGGAAGCGGTTATACATGTCGCTGTCGTTGGCGCAAGCCTCTTTGAATGCGTTTAGCTCGGTCCGGATGTCGTCAACGCTCATTTTGTTTTCGCGTATGTGGGTCACATATTCCAAGCCCAATTCATAGCCGAGGCCCTGCGGGTCGATGTTTCCCGCCATGGAATATATTTTCATTTTTTCATTGAGAGGAAGGTTAGCGGAAAAATCGTCGAACTCCCGGCTGAAAACGATGAGGTCGGAGTCGTTATAATTCTGATATGCGTATGCCACGGCTATGGCGAGGGTGTCGATTCTCGCCGACTTCACTTTGCCGAGCGAGGCATTGCAGATAAAACGCGCCACAGAGTCGGGAGTGGAGTTTTTCATCATGAAAGCCACCTGCGAGGAATCGTCGAGACTTGCGAAATTTTCCGGCAAGGAGTTTTTGTCGTCGGTTGTTTTGCCGCCACATGAAGCGAAAAGAATCAGTGCCAGTAAAGGCCCGAACGGTTTAGACAAAGACATCGTTTTCATTATATTTTAAATAACGCCCTGTAATAAAGAGTTTTAACTTTATGACGGCATGCTCTTGCGTCATGGTTCCGATAGTTCCTTTATCATCGAGGCAATGAAAATTTCCACAAAATTACAAAAAAAATGCGTAAAGTTATTGTCAAATGAAATAAAAGCATTAACTTCGCGTCGTGAAACAAAAACGGAGTGATGCTCGAGTGGCTGAAGAGGCACGCCTGGAAAGCGTGTAGTCGCCAAAAGCGGCTCCCGAGTTCGAATCTCGGTCACTCCGCAGTATTAAAAAGGGATACCGACTGTCGGTATCCCTTTTTAATGTAGTATGTTTTTATTTTTAACCACCTCAGTAGGTTGGGATGAAGGGGGCGTGCTTTTTGAGGGCGTGGTTGGCTTCGCCGACGAGGAGGGTTTCTTTCGTGGTGTCGAGCTTCATGACCGGGGCGCCTTTTTTCAGGTTGCATTTAGAGAGGTCGATGTAGTAGTAGCCGGGGTTGGTGACAATCTCGAAATAGTAACGGCGGTTTTTGACGTCGGCGTATGAACGCCACTGGGTGGATGACACATTGGGTTCGCCTTGTATCAGGTAGGTGTAAGGCACGCAAGAGTTTACGAGGATGCTTCGAGTGATGCTGACGGCGAGCGAAGGATCCGCCACGGCTTCTACGTGATGGGCGAAGTAGTTGGCCCTTACGCATCGGTCGGGACTGCTGACGGTGCCAGGGAGCATGTGCTGGCCGCCTATTTTGTCCCAATAAGCCAAAATGGCAGACATCGAGGGCCATTGTGGGTCATTGGTCATGGCTTGATAATCGCCAGGGTCGGAAATGCGTATCACGCCGTTGTCGAATTCGATGATGGCGGTTTTCCCGGAAGCGTCGGTTATCCCCCAATGGAGTGTCGAGACGGTGCCTCCGTCGAAGGTGGCTCCTCCGATTGAGAAATCATGTTTCTTCAAAACCTCGACGACTTCGTCTGTCGTGGCGTTCATATCGAGAAGCCATGCCACGAACACAGCCAGCGACAATGGAGGCCTGCCGTTGGTGTCGGGATTGTTATAGACGGTGCCTTTGCAGAAAAGACCGTTGATTATAAGGCCTTTTTCGTTCATCCCTTCCGTGATTCCGCTGTCGTAGCCCACGGCATATACCGCCCCGTATTTGGAAGTCCAAGAGAATGCCCCCGGCTTGTTGGAACTCACTTTCGTGATTCCTGCGGGATAGACATAGAGATTTGTCGGGATCGGCGTTTTCCAGTCGAGCGAACGTCCCACTACAAAAATGGAGTCGAGTCCTTTATATAATACCCTTGAACAAGCCCCGGAGTCTGCGGCGTTTAAGGCGGCAATGCCAAAAGCACATGCTAAAGCAGTTTTTTTCAGTGTATTCATAGTGTATGGTTTATGGTTTAAAGTTTAGAATTTAGATTAAAGTTTAAACCTTGAATCTCACATCTCGGATTTCTATCTGCTATAACAAATTGGCATGTGTAACGGTTTGCATGTGCAATCAAAGATTGCACACACACACAACAAGCTAACGGCTAACAAGCTAACGGCTAACCGACTTATGACTAATAAACTAACTGACTAATGACTAACAAACTAACCGACTTATGACTAATAAACTAACTGACTAATGACTAGCAAACTAACCGACTTATGACTAATAAACTAACTGACTAATGACTAATAAACTAACCGACTAATGACTAGCAAACTAACTGACTAACCAAGGTCATTGAAATGTTTGGGGCTGTCAAGTGGAGCGTGGAGCAGGGGGGCGAGGATTGCGTGTAGTGTGCCTTCTTTCTCGTATGGATTGGCGGCGGAACGTGCTTTCATTCGGAATTCGTCTGAAAGGACGGTCTTCAGACCTTGCACTATGTTATTTTTTTCTGCAGTAACGTTGAAGACGGAATCGCCTTGTGCGCGTCCTTTCTGCCGGTCGCCGATGTTCAATGTAGGGATGCCGAATGACGGGGCTTCGATGAGTCCGCTTGAGGAGTTGCCGACAACGGCGGAAGCATGATGCAACGCCGAATAATAACGTTTTCGTCCGAGCGACGTCTCCGCTTTCACGCTGTCAGGGTGTTTTGCCGCCCATTCCTTGATGATGTTTGCCACGATAGAGCCTCCGGTGTCGGAGTTCGGCATGGTGAAGAGTATTTTCCATCCCTCCGATATTGCTGGCTCGAGGGCATCGAGGAGTGCCGATGTCTGTCGGACTTCTTCACCAGGTTGGGTAGTGACCGGATGGAAGGTGGCGACCATAAACCGATTGCCAAGTTTGAAGCCGATTGAGCGTTCAAGTTCGTCGAGCGGCATGAAATCCTCATTATGAATATTGTCGGCCCCTAAAGAGCCAACCCAAAAGACTTTGGAAGGGTCTTCTCCCATCTGTATGATTCTTTTGGAATAGAGTTTGGTGGAAGTGAAATGCAGGTAAGAGAGTTTGGTAATGGCATGGCGTATGCTGTCGTCATAGGCGCCTTCCGTGGTTTCCCCGCCATAGAGGTGCGCCACGGGTATTCGGAATATGAGGGCAGCCGAAGCCGCCGCAAGCATTTCGTAACGGTCGCCGAGAATCACTACGAGGTCGGGACGCAGGCGGTCGAAAGCATCGGCGAGTCCGATTTGGGTAAGTCCCATGGATTTCACCGTTGCGGAAGGGGTGTCGGCGGAAAGCAATGATTCCACCCGGGCATCGATTTGAAAACCGTCGGCTATGATTTCATTCACCGTCATGCCGTAGGCCGGTGAGAGGTGCATGTTGGTGGCGACAACCTGGAGAATGGCGTCGGGCGATCCTTTCACTTCATTCATAAGCGACGACATAATACCGTAGTCGGCCCTCGTGCCTGTTACGAAACATATTTTCCGCATGGTTTGTAGCGTTAGATGGTTATTTGGGAATCCTTGCTGAAATCCCTGATGGCTTTCCTTCCGATTATTTTGTCCCAAAGCATCGGTGAAATTCCATCGCCGGGTCTTTTCGCGGTTAGATTTTTTTCGGTGAAAACCTCTCCCTCCTTTATATCCGTGGCCGCCACGATACTTTTACGGGCCACTGCCATGTTTTTGCGTTCCGATTCGCTGATTCGTTTCAAAGGGGAACCCAACGCGGAGGCAACGTTGCGAATTTCTTTGACCATCCGCGACAATTCTTCCGGTTCAAGCGATGCTACATGGTCGGGTCCGGGCATCGAGCGGCTTAGCGTAAAATGCTTTTCAATCACTGCTGCTCCGAGGGCCGTGGCCGCCACCGGCACTTCTATTCCGGGCGTGTGGTCGGAATATCCGGTGCGGATTCCGAAGGTGTTGCGGAGGGAAACCATGGCAATGAGGTTGACATCTTTGAAGGGAGTGGGGTATTCCGTATTGCAATGGAGCAATGTGATGTCTGATTGCTCGTAACCTTGGGTGTAGAACACTTCTAGCGCGGCTTCTATATCACTGACCGTTGACATGCCCGACGACATCACGACAGGCAGCCGCGTGGCGGCAATCCGGCGCAGATAAGGGAGATTGGTTATCTCTCCCGAGGGGATTTTCATGAAGTCCATCCCTAATGATGCGAGAAAATCGATGCTCTCCAGGTCGAACGGGGTCGAGACGAATCCTATTCCTTTCCCTTCGCAATAAGATTTGATACGGATGAAATCATCAAACGTAAGTTCGAGCGAACGGAGCATCTCGAGTTGTGAATCGGCGTTGCAATTGTTTTTTTGGTAGGCGGCTGTCGTGCCGGAGGAGGTAACAAGATTTTCCGCCTTGAAAGTTTGAAATTTAATGTAGTCGGCTCCTGCCTTCGCCGCAGCGTCAACCATTTCAAGAGCCAATTCCAGCGAGCCGTTGTGGTTCACTCCGGCTTCCGCGATTATTATAGGATAAGTATGGGATGGGTTCATTTCTTAAAAGAATGAAATTTAAGAGGGTTGCCGTGATAGATGCCGGGTTCGGTGAGGTCTGCGGTGACCACCGCCCCCATTCCGACGGTTACGCCAGATGCTATCGTCACACCGTTTTTTATTTTAGAACCGAGGCCTATGAAGCAGTCGCGGCCGATTTTAACACCGCCGCCCATCACCACGCCGGGACCTATGAAAGTATTCGACCCTATTTCGCAGTCGTGCTCCACGATGGCCCCGGTGTTGATTACGGCATGTCTGCCGATTGAAGCTCGGTTTATAATTGCTCCGTTCATGACCGCCACCCCCTCCGTCAACGATGCATTACGGGTGACTATGGCTGACGCTGCTATTATAGAAGCGAAATCCACTCCAAATCCCTCATACAGTTCGATGAGGCTGCGGCGTTTGTGCATCAACGGGAGGCCTGCATAAACGAATGCGATGTGGAATTTGTGGTCTTTTTTCAGAATGGGTGCGACCGAATCGTCGCCGAGCCATTCCAACGGCATGCCGGAAGCCGGTGCCGGAGCTGTGTAGCCTACTATGGAATCCGGCTCAGGCGCCCCCTCAAGCAATGACAATGCATGCCCACCTCCCCCGGCCAGAACAATCTTGTCGTGTTTCTTTTTCAACATACTTGGTTGGTTTTTTAGGATTGCGGGCGCAGTTGCCAGAATGCTACCGCCGAAGCCGCTGCCACGTTCAGGGAATCCACATTGTGCGCCATAGGGATTTTTGCGGTATAATCCGCGTCTGCGATGACGTCGGCTGCAAGGCCGTCGCCTTCAGTGCCGAGAATCATGGCAATTCTCGGCAACGCAGCAAGTGTGGGGTCGTCGATGCTTACCGACTTATCGGTAAGGGCGAGCGCCACTGTGGTGAAGCCTAATTCTTTCAGCGAAGAAACGGGTGCTTCGAGCCACGTCCATGGCACAAGAAACACGCTCCCCATCGACACCCTGACGGCCCGTCGGTTGAGAGGGTCGCAAGAAGTGTGGGTGAGCAACACCGCCTCCACCCCGATTGCGGCTGCCGAGCGGAATATGGCACCGATGTTGGTGGTGTCGGTCACTCCGTCGATTACAACGACGCGTCTTGCATTGTGGCACACATCTTCCGGCGAGGGAAGCATGCGTCGGCGCATGGCGCATAATACTCCCCTTGTGAGCGTGTAGCCGGTGAGTGAGGCTAACAGCTCACGTTCGCCTGTGTACACTGGTATGTCGCCGCAACGCTTCAAGATGTCGGCCGCATCGCCGTCGAGGTGCCTTCTTTCACAAAGCAAGGCCAAGGGTTCGTAACCAGCTTGGAGTGCCACCGCGATTACTTTCGGGCTTTCCGCTATGAAAAGCCCTTTGTCTGGCTCAAGCCGGTTGCGGAGCTGAGCTTCCGTGAGCGAAGAAAACACCTCCACTCCCGGATGCGACAGTGAATCTATTTCTATAACCATGATGCAAAATTAATAAAAAACACAGCAAATACATTCTATCTTTCGCTTTAAACTACACAGCCGCCGGGTTTTTAACGTTGCATCGGGTGTGGTTTTGGGAATTAATTATTAATTTTGCAAAAAATACAACAGAATTGGATATGCTAAAAAAACATATAGGCTGCCTGATGTCGGCGGTAGCGTTGTTGTCGGCGATTGTTTCCACGTCATTGCCGGCAAGGGCCTACGAACCGCGCCTGCATTGTCAGGAAGACACCGTGGTTGTAAGCCGTATTTTGCAACAGGCGGCTGAAAAGGGTGGCAATCTTGGAGAGCGTTGCGTATTTGTGGCGAAGGAACTGGTGGATACGCCGTGGGCGCCTCCCCTCGATAACGATTCCGTCGGCACCATCGTCATAAACATGCATGGGTTTGACAGGCTCGGGTTTGTAAATACGGTTCTCGCCCTCGCCGAAGCAAGCCGCCAGAAACTGCCGAGAGTCAGGGAGTTTGAGCGTCAGTATGAAGCTTTCTGCCGCAGAAAGGGAGAAGACACGGGATTTGACAGCCAACTCATCTACGGTGCCGACTGGATTGTAGATAATGTGTATCGCGGCAATCTGAAGGAGATGACGGAGTATCTTGGCGGCGGAGGTTTCAAGACCAAAACCCTTGATTACATTACCCGGCATCGTGACCAATATCCCGCTTTGAAGAACGCGGCTACCTATGACAAGGTGAGAATGACGGAGATGGGTTACCGCAGCCACCGCATACCCCACATGAAAAAACAAAGTGCCGGCAACAAACCTCTACACGAACTTATGAAAGACGGAGATATCATAATGATGCTGTCGCCGGAAATAGATTTCGATATCTATGATGTGGGAATCGTGGTGATGAAAGACGGTCAGCCCCATCTTATCCATATATCGCATGAGAACGGCAAGGTGGTGGAAGACCCTTATCCCATGTCGAGGTTGTTTAAACTCGAAGGGCAGCATTTCTATGGCTACCGTTGGCTTCGTCCCCAGGAATGATTCTTACCTCCGAATCATGCTGTCGGGGCAAGAATCGGAGTTGCTATAGCATATTTTATGGTTATTTGATATAAAAATGCAAGTGGTTTGGTCGGTTTCCGGCCGAACCACTTGTGCGTTTTATAACAATTTGCTAAATTTGCAAAGTGGAATCCTGTTTTGTGTGCATTGTCGCATGTAAAAAAGAAAGATTCGCCCCCTTTTATGAAGACTTTTGCCCGTCCCAGAATTTTAATGATTTATACCGGTGGCACCATCGGAATGATTGAGAATCCGCAAAGCCATGCCCTTGAACCTGTGGATTTCAACCATCTTCTCGACAATGTCCCCAAATTGAAGATGCTTGATTTCGATATTTCGAGTTTTCAGTTCGAGCATCCCATCGACTCCTCCGCCATGACGCCGGAGCATTGGGGCGAGATTGCAAAGGTGATAGAGCAAAATTATGACGCTTACGACGGTTTTGTCGTGCTTCACGGCACAGACACGATGGCTTATACGTCGTCGGCCTTGAGCTTTATGCTTGAAAATCTCAACAAGCCCGTCATCATAACCGGTTCCCAGCTTCCCATCGGCGAAGTGAGGACGGACGGCGAAGAGAATTTGATTACGGCGTTGCAGATCGCCGCTGCAAGAGACCGCGACGGCGGACACACAATCCGAGAAGTGGCCATCCTTTTTGAAAACTATCTCTGGAGGGGCAACCGCAGCACGAAGCGTAGCGCCGACAATTTCAATGCCTTCAAAAGCAACAATTATCCGGAACTCGCCAAGATAGGACTTGGCATAACGTTCAACCGCGATGCATTATGGCGCCCTAAGAATTCAGGGGCGCCCTTGAAAGTGCATTATAAAATGGACTGTAATGTGCTCTATATCGATCTTTTTCCTGGAATAAAGGAAAGTGTGGTGCGCCATCTTCTTTCCACCCCGGGAATAAAAGGGATAGTTTTGAAAACGTTCGGGGCAGGCAACGGACCTAACGACCAGTGGTTTATCGATGCCATCAAAGAAACCGTTGCCAAGGGGGTGGTTGTAGTCAATATCACTCAGTGCAACAACGGGAGCGTACATCCGTTCCGTTACGTCACCGGTCTTGAGCTCGCCAACGCCGGCGTCGTTTCCGGACATGACCTCACCTCGGAGGCGGCAATCACTAAACTCATGTATCTTCTCGGGAGAGGCATGACCCCTGAAGAAGTGAAAAGCTACATGGAATTCAGTCTATGCGGCGAAATGACGTGCTGATAAATTCTTTATTTATTCCGGCGACGGTATCCCATAATTGCATGTGTGGAGTAAATTTCGTAAATTTGTAGGAAATTTACGGATAAATTTATGACAACATTAACGGCAGCGGACTATGCCGACACCGGTCAGTGGCGCCTTATCGTCAAAATCGGTAACGGAGGAATCTCCGCCCATCTTGAAAACACTATCCACAGCGACGTAGATTTGCAGGAACTTTTTTCCACATCTTGGGAAGAAGGTTCCGGCAGTCTGTTGCAACATATCGAGAATGCCGTGTATGACCATCCGCGAGTGCTCGACGATTTTTCGGCACGCATAGTGGTGTATGATAAAAAAACACTTTTCATGCCCACCGAGCTCCTTCTCGACACGGAAGGCTCCGAGGAAACATATTATACTTCGGTGTATGGAGGCGACGGGACAGACGTGATGTGTGAAGGCGACAGGGACGTGACCGCCGCCTTTATGCTCGCCCCCGGTCTTAAGGGGTTTCTGGGACGCACATTTCCCGGAGCAAGGATAGGGTGCAACCTTATGCAGAAAGTCAGGGACTGCCGGGGGAAAACCGATGGCAAGATACTGTCGCTCTCTTTGAGAGAAGGCGAGGCTGATTTCGTCATGTTTGGCGGCTCCGATCTTTTGTCGGCATCTACGCATTCATGGAAAACCGGCGACGATATAGTTTATTTTGCATTCAACCTTATGAATGTCTATGGCGTTGAGCCTAAAGATGTGGCAGTCTTTGTCGATGCCGAAGGAGTGGAGGTACCGGAGGCGATGGTTGCCTTTTTCGAGAAATTTGCCGGGAGCGTTAATGTTTAAACCTTTTTTACTATGAGAATAATAAGAGGAAAATACGGACGGCGTAGGTTTGATGTGCCGAAGAATATAACGGCACGCCCCACTACCGATTTTGCAAGGGAAAATCTTTTCAATGTGCTTGAAAACCTTGACGATTTCGAAGGGAAGACCGCCCTCGACCTTTTCGCGGGCACCGGAGCCATAAGTTTCGAATTCCTTTCGCGTGGTTGTTCGGAGGTTACGGCTGTGGAGCAGGCTCCCGTGCAGGCGCAGTTCATAAGGAGCGTGAAGGAGAAACTCGGCGACGAGTCGCTGAGGGTTATAAAGGGAGATGTGTTCAAATTCATTGCCACGTGCAGCCGACAGTTCGATTTCATATTTGCCGACCCTCCATACGACCATCCGCGGTTTGACGAGGTGCCGGGGCTTATTCTTGAATCACCGATGGTGAAGAGCGGTACGGTGGTAGTGATAGAGCATTCAAAAAACCGTGATTTCTCCACATTGCCGGGATTTTCCCAACATCGCGTTTATGGAAGTGTGAATTTCTCGATATTCATTGTGAAATAAATTCAGACCTCCCATTGAACTCGGAGCTAAAGCACGCATATCTCGAATAAGAACGATTATAAATTACCCATGATTATGGACAATAATATAAAACTTGACACAATAGAGTCTGCCATCGACGATTTTCGTCAGGGCAAGTTCATTATAGTGGTTGACGATGAAGACCGCGAAAACGAAGGCGACCTTATCATAGCGGCAGAAAAAATCACCCCGGACGATGTCAACTTTATGTTGAAAAACGCCAGAGGGGTTCTTTGTGCCCCGATTACAAACGAACGCTGCAAGGAACTTGACCTTCCGCATCAGGTGGAAGAAAACACGTCGGTCCTTGGCACCCCCTTCACCGTTACCGTTGACAAACTCGAGGGATGCACCACGGGGGTTTCCGCCGAAGACCGCGCCGCTACTATCCGTGCGCTCGCCGACCCGGCATCCACACCGGCCACATTTGGCAGGCCGGGACATATAAACCCTCTTTATGCCCAGGACAGGGGCGTGATCCAGCGGTGCGGCCACACGGAGGCTGCCGTGGATTTCGCACGTCTTGCCGGTCTTCAGCCTGCCGCCGCACTGATGGAGATTATGAGCGACGACGGCACCATGGCCCGACTTCCGGAACTGCGCAAACTTGCCGATAAGTGGGGGCTTAAACTTGTGAGCATACGCGACCTGATTGCCTACAGGATGCTCAACGAGTCGATGGTTGAAAAGGGGGAAGAGGTTGACATGCCTACAGCCTACGGCCATTTCCATCTCATTCCATTCAAGCAGAAAGACAACAATCTCGAACACATAGCCTTGATAAAGGGTGACATCGCCGACGGCAATCCCGTGCTTGTAAGGGTTCATTCATCCTGTGCCACGGGTGATATTTTCGGCTCTATGCGTTGCGAATGTGGCGAGCAGCTACATCTTGCCATGAAGATGATTGAAAAGGAGGGGAGAGGCGCAGTGGTCTATCTTAACCAGGAAGGCAGAGGCATCGGGCTCATGGAGAAGATAAAGGCATATAAGCTTCAGGAAAACGGACTTGACACTGTCGATGCCAATCTTCATCTCGGGCATAAGGCCGACGAACGCGATTATGGCGTTGGGGCAAACATTCTCCATGCCCTCGGAATCAAGAAGATGCGGCTTATGACCAATAATCCGGTTAAGCGTATCGGTCTTGAGGGTTACGGCATAGAGGTGACTGAAAATATTCCGCTTGAGGTGGAGCCAAACCAGTATAACCGGTTTTACATGCACACTAAAAAAGAGCGCATGGGGCATGACCTTCATAAAATAGACTGATAAGTTTAATCGTTGTCCGTTTTACTATCCTGACCATGAGAAAGATATTCTTTATTATAGTGGCTGTGGCCATTACGTTCGGTTGTCTCGGCGCAAAGAAGGTGCTCGACCACGTGGACTTCGACAGATGGGAAAAGGTAACTAACTATTCCGTTTCCAGCGATGGCGCATGGGTGGTTTACGCCGTTAACCCGCAGGAAGGCGACGGGGTGCTCTATTTCCATAACACGGCAAAGGGGAACCAGATAGAGGTAAAAAGAGGTTATAAGCCTTCGTTTACCGCCGACGGTAAATGGGCGGTGGCTCTCGTGCATCCCTATTTCGGCGAGACAAGGAAGGCGAAAATCCTTAAGAAGAAAGATTTCGACCTTCCGCAGGATTCTCTTGCCATAATTCATCTCGCCACCGGTAAGGTGGAAAAGATTGGCAACGTCATATCCTACCGTATTCCCGAAAAGGGTGGCGCAAGCGTGGCTTGGCTTTCTTGCGACACGACCCTCATAAAACCGAAGTCGTTGAAAGATAAGAAGGCGGGACGCCCGATGGTGCTCAGGAATCTTTCGTCGGGAGAAACCAAGACCGTGAACTGGGTAAGCGATTATGTTTTTTCTAAAAACGGCGTGCATCTCGCCATGAACCTTACCAAGGTGGGCAAGGATACGCTCGCCACCAACGGTACGGCAGTGATAGATGTCAGGGACAACACATTCTTCCTTATTGACCGCGACAAGGCTTTTTTCGGAAAGCCTGTATTTAACGAAGATGGTAGCCGTTTGGCATACGTGGCTTCTAACGATTCCGTCGAAACCGGCACACGCAAGTCATCGCTCTTTATTTCCGACCTTACCAAAGACAATCATGACCCCAGGGAGATAAAGGTAAATGTGGCTGACAATCTTTTCGTCAACCAATATTCAGTGCCTGAGTTTTCTCATAACGGCACGCGTATCGTGGTAGGGGTGGCACCATACGTCGTTCCTGATGACACAACGCTTGTAAGCTTCGAGAATCCATCGCTCGACATCTGGAGGTGGAACGCACCTTATACTCCTCCGCAGGAAAACAATATGGTTGAACGTCTTCGTAAAAAGACCTTCCCTGTTATGGTTGACCTTGCGTCAGGACGGCAGACCCTCGTGACTTCAAATCCTTTGTCGAGGGTTACCGCTCCCCACCGTTGGGACGGCGATTGGGCCCTTGTGGCAGATTTCTCTAATAACGGCATAGCCGAGCAATGGGACTATCAATTTCCCATACGTCTATATGTTAAAAATGTGACTAACGGCGAAGAACGAGAGGTTGGAATCGTGCCCAATGAAATGTATGGTCTTTCCCCTGCGGATAAGTTCGTTTATTGGTTTGAAGACAGGTGTTATCACATTTTTGATATATCATCGGGAGAACGTCGCGTGTTGGGTGAATCCATAGAATATCCCCTTTGGGATGAGGCAGAGGATGTTCCCCTCCGTGAAAAGGAACCATACGGGGTGATGGGATGGACGGAAAATGACAACCGTATGCTTGTCTATGACAAATATGACGTCTGGAGCCTTGACCCCATGGCCTCTGCCGCTCCCGAGAATCTTACTGCCGGGGAGGGGCGGAAGAAAAATCTCAAGATAAGGTTTGTTAAAACCGACCCTGATTTCCGTTCGTTCAGACAGAAAGACAGGGTGCTTTATTCGTTGTTCGATTACGGCACCAAGCAGAACGGTCTTGCAAGTACAAATTTCAGCTTAAAGCCGGCGGCTCCTCGCATCGATTTTCTTGGCGAATATCAGATAACGCAGATATGCAAGGCTTTGAATGCAGATGTCTATAGCTGGGGCCAAGGCAATTTCAGCACTTCCCCGAATATTTATGTATCGCGCGGTCTTGTGGCTTCGAAAACGGTAAAAGTGTCGAATTCCAATCCGCAGATGGCTGACTATAATTGGGGCACCGCACAACTTTTCAAATGGTATGCCTACGACGGCAAACCTTCAGACGGAGTGCTTTATCTCCCCGAAGATTTCGATGATAGCAAGGAATACCCGATGCTCGTCTATTTTTATGAGACATATAGCGAAGACCTTTTCCGCCATTACGACATGGAGCCCTCATGGAGTTGGATTAACTTCCCGTTCTATGTGAGCCGTGGCTACGTGGTGTTTGTTCCCGATATCCATTACACGGCCGGCATACCGGGCGAGAATGCTTACAACTACGTATGTTCGGGAGTGGAAGAGGTGTGCAAGAAATATCCCAACATCGATAAAAAACGTGTCGGCATCGACGGCCAGAGCTGGGGAGGATACCAGACCGCCTATCTTGTAACGCGCACGGATATGTTCGCGTGTGCCGGGTCTGGTGCTCCTGTCGCCAACATGACTTCCGCTTTCGGAGGAATAAGATGGGGGTCGGGCGATTCCCGCCAGGCGCAATATGAAGTCGGACAGAGCCGCATAGGGCGCAACCTTTGGGAGGCTCCCGAACTTTACATAGCCAATTCTCCGGTGTTCCATGCCGACAGGGTGCATACGCCGCTTCTGATAATGCACAACGACGCCGACGGTGCCGTGCCTTGGTACCAGGGCATCGAGATGTTTATGGCGTTGCGCCGTCTCGGCAAGCCGGTGTGGATGCTCCAGTATAACGGGGAGGCTCACAATCTTAAAGAGCGTCGCAACAGGAAAGACATCACCAAACGTCTGCAACAGTTTTTCGACCATTATCTAAAAGGCGAGCCCATGCCGGAATGGATGAAAAACGGCATACCCGCCATACGCAAGGGTCAGGAATTCGGTTACTGATTTGAATATAGACAAAGAGATATTGAGGCTGAGCGTGCCGGCAATCGTGAGCAATATCACGGTGCCGCTGCTCGGCCTTTGCGATACAGGAATAGCCGGACATCTCGGATCGGAGACAAGCCTCGCCGCCATTGCGGTTGGTTCAATGATGCTCAATGTGGTGTTCTGGCTGTTCGGATTCCTGAGAATGGGCACCACCGGACTTACAGCCAAGGCGTTCGGGAAAGGGGATGCCGTTGAATTGAAGGAGATATATTCATGTGCCGTGTTTCTGGCCGTTGCGTTTGGAATGTTTCTTTATGCATTCAGGGAGCCTATTCTTTGGCTGTTGTTTGCTGTGATTAATCCGGAGCCGGAAGTAGAGGGGCTCGCGCGTAAATATTTCTTGATATGTATGGGGGAGGCGCCCGCCATGTTGTGTATTATGGCGGTGAGCGGATGGTTTGTGGGGATGCAATCCACATTCTGGCCCATGGTCATTGCCATAAGTGTCAATGTCATAAATATAGCCCTCAGTTTCCTTCTTGTGTTTTTTGCAGGCATAGGATTTGTCGGTGTGGCTTGGGGTACGTTTATCGCCAACTGGCTTGGAGCGGTCATTGCTTTTGTGGCAGCTTGGCGGTTCCGGAAAGACTGTGGCGTGTGCATCTCTATTTACGACGTCAGGAACGCCGGCTTATTGCTGCGTTTTTTCATGGTTAATTCAAATCTTTTTCTGCGGTCTTTTTGCATAATAGTTGTAAGCCTTGCCGTTACGGCCGCCGGTGCCAGGTTAGGTGCTTTGACTTTGGCGGTGAATGCCGTGATGATGCAGTTTTTCACCTTGTTTTCCTTCTTTTTGGACGGCTTTGCTTTCAGCGGTGAGGCAATGGTGGGAAGATGGTTTGGAGCGCACGACGGGCGTATGCTGGCGAAATGCGTGAAGCGCCTTTTGCTATGGTCGCTTGGTGTCGCGCTCTTGTTTACACTTTTTTATATTGCAGGCTCGGGATGGCTCACTTCGGTGCTTACTGACGAAGAAAATGTTAGAACCGGGGTTCGCTCCATGCAGATATGGATTTGGCTTATCCCGATTGTGTCGGTGTGGGCGTTTATTTACGACGGGTTTTATGTGGGGATAACCGACACCGGCAGGATGCTTCTTGCCACGTTCCTTGCCACTTTGTTTTTTATATTGGCGGCGTTTCTAAAAATCAGTCCGGAAGGTATGTTTTTTTCTGTCTCTTCCAATAAAATGCTGTGGTTCGCGTTCATATCATACCTTTTCATCAGGGGGCTTGTATTGTCTCTGTTGTGGAAAAGGAGCCTTTCCCGGCGAATGGCTGCTCTGTAGAAGTATAAGGCATCCGTGCATGTAGTGACATGCCTTCGGCATGTTGGATTTACACAATGAAATTGCGCAAATTTTTTTGCGTTGTCTATAAAAGAAAGTAATAAGACGTTATGATAAAGTTTGTAAACGCCAAGATAAATCTTGGGCTAAACATAGTGAGGAAAAGGGAAGACGGTTATCATGACCTTGAGACAGTCTTTTATCCTGTGGGCATAGAGAGCGGCATGCCGCAGCAGCCCGAGCCGTTTGACGATATCCTGGAGGTGAATCTCGAAAAAGGGAAAGCCACGGGATGCCGTTTTCAGCTGATGGGGCGCAAAATGGATTGTGACCCTGAAAAAAACCTTGTGGTGAAAGCCACGACATTGTTTCTTAAGACCTATTTCGACACTCATGGCATTGACGATAAAATAGGATTGTTCAACGTGATTCTCGACAAGCATCTTCCTGACGGTGCCGGTCTTGGAGGAGGGAGTGCCGACGCCTCGTTCACGCTTTTGGCGCTCAACGAGACAATGGGAAATCCTTTTTCGCGCGAAGAACTTTCACGCATGGCTCTCCGTCTTGGCGCCGACTGTCCGTTTTTCATTTACAATACGCCATGTTTCGGCGAGGGTATAGGCGAAATTTTGAATCCAGTGGAAATCGATTTGAAAGACCGTTGGCTGCTGATTGTAAAACCTCCGGTGTATGTCTCCACCAAAGAGGCGTTTGCAGGAGTCGTGCCTAAGCGGCCTTGCTTCGACCTCAGATTCCTTTCCTACCTCCCGCTCGAAGAATGGAAAGGGAAGGTGGTTAATGATTTCGAGGAGTCGATATTCCCGCAGCATCCTGAACTCGCGGCGTTGAAAGACGAATTGTATGCCGGCGGTGCGGTATATGCCTCTATGTCGGGCAGCGGGTCGTCGTTATATGGCATTTATGCCGGGGAAGGGGCCGCTAAGGATGCTTATCAGCATTTTGTTTCAACCGATAACGGTGTTTGGTTGTTCAGATTATAGCCTGTGTTGTGCCGCAGTGATTCGTTTAAGATGAAAAATTGTATGCGTTAACATTTATTGGCTTGATATTTGAAGTTGGAACTGTGAGAAGGCATAAACTTTATAATTGACTATAGTTGGTGTCATTTCAGAAAAAAACGTTATCCGTTATGGAAAAAAATAAGAAGAATTCATATAGCGGGCATGATGCCGCAAATGCAGCTGCCGGGAGTGACAATCTGAATAATGCCGAAGAAACTCGGATTGAAGACGTCGCACCCGATGAAGAAACCGTAGCCGAGGCAGAGGAAACCGTTGAGGTCGATAGCCTTGAAAAAAAAGTGTCGGAACTTGAAGACCAGTTGGCAAAAGAGAAGAAAGAATATCTTTTCCTGATGGCTGAATTTGACAATTTCCGTAAACGCACTTTGAAAGAGAAAAGCGAAATTATAAGGAATGCCGGAGAGAATGTTCTTAAAGGTCTTCTTCCTGTGATGGATGATTTCGAGCGTGGTATCAAGGCTGCGGAATCAAGCGAAGACAGTACCGCCATGAAAGAGGGTATGTCGTTGATATATAACAAACTGAAAAAATACCTCGCGCAGAACGGCGTGAAGGAGTTCGACCCTTCCGACGATACGTTTGACGCCGACAAACATGAGGCAATCTCTGTCGTGCCTGTCCCCGACGAGTCGAAGAAAGGGAAAATCCTCGACACCGTCGAGAAGGGATATATGATAAACGACAAGGTCTTGCGCCACGCCAAGGTGGTGGTCGGGCAGTGATTCCCCATGTGAATTTCCAATAGAAAATTATTAGAGCCATGGCTGAAAAAAGAGATTATTATGAAGTGCTCGGTGTCTCTAAGACGGCAAGCGCGGATGAGATAAAGAAGGCATATCGAAAGATGGCGATTAAATATCACCCCGATAAGAATCCGGGTGACAAAGCCGCCGAGGAGAAGTTCAAGGAGGCGGCTGAGGCATACGATGTGCTCAGCGATGCCGATAAACGTGCCAGGTATGACCAGTTCGGACACTCGATGGGTCCGCAGGGCTTCGGCGGTGCAGGCGGAGGCGGTGGCTTCTACAGCAGCGGCGGTATGTCGATGGAAGACATCTTCGCACACTTCGGAGATATCTTCGGCGGACGTATGGGTGGCTTCGGCGGTGGCTTCGGCGGCTTCGAAGGGGCTGCCGGTGGCGGCCAGCCTCGTCAGCATGTCAATAAGGGCACTGACCTTCGCATCACAGTGAAGGTGACGCTTAAAGACATAATGAACGGTGTGGATAAAAAGCTTAAGATTCCTCGTCTGGTGGCTTGCGAGCATTGCAAGGGAACCGGGGCTAAAGACGGCACGGCATTCCATACTTGCCAGCGTTGTCACGGAACCGGCTACATCAACCGTGTTCAGCAAACCATGTTCGGTGCCATGCAGAGCGAGTCTGTGTGTCCGGAATGTAATGGCGAAGGGAAGGTAATATCCGAGGCCTGCAGTTATTGCAACGGCTCCGGAGTTGAAAAGAAGGAGGAAATCGTCAGCTTCCACATCCCCGCAGGCGTTGAAGACGGCATGGTGCTCACTATGCGCGGGCAAGGCAACGCCCCGCGTCATGGCGGCGTGAACGGCGACCTCCTCATCGTTATTCAGGAAGAAAAAGATATAGAGCTCATAAGGGATGGCAACGACCTTATCTATAATCTTATGCTTGATTTCCCGACGGCAGCCCTCGGAGGGAGTGCGGAGGTGCCTACGGTTGACGGTCGTGCCCGGCTGAAGATAGCAGCCGGCACACAGCCCGGAAAGGTGCTTCGTCTCCGTGGTAAAGGTTTGCCTCAGATGAACAGCAACGCTCGTGGCGACTTGCTCGTTAACGTGATGGTATATGTGCCCGAGGCGGTGACTGATGCGGAAAGGGCTGCTATAGAGAGCCTGAAAGATGCCCCCAACGTGGTGCCGACGGAATCTACCTCCAAACGTATTTTCTCTCGTTTGCGCCATATTTTCAACAAAGAAAACCGAGGCGAATGATTTGATTACATAAATTAAAAAACAGCCTTAAAAACGACCCGGGTCGTTTTTAAGGCTGTTTTTTTAAGAAGAGAAACTGTAGCGTATGGAATGTCGGTATTTCTCTCCGGGACGCAGGGTGGCCTGATGGAACTCAGGATGGTTCGGTGCGTCAGGCGGGAACTGGCATTCTATCGCAACTCCGTCGTGGTCATGATACTCCTCTCCGTTTCTTCCTGCCGGCGACTGTGCGAGCCAGTTGCCTGTGTAGAGCATCAATCCCGGCATGGTGGTGAAAATGTCGGCCTTGATGCCTGTTTCGCGGCAATAAAGCGTGGCTGCATGGCGTGGGATGATTGAATCGCCCTCCATACCTATTGTTCCGTCTATATTGTCTATGAGGAAGTAATGATTATATCCTTTCCCCGATAGCAGGTTCTCGAAATCGACGTTGATGTCTCTTCCTAATTCCTTGGGATGTAGGAAATCGAACGGAGTGTTTTCGACCGATAGAATTTTCCCGGTCGGAATGTCGTGAATGTCTGATTGCAACATCTTGGAGCCGTTTATTGTGAGTAAATGGTCGAGAATGTTGCCTTTCCCGCAGCCATGGAGAGTGAAATATGCATGGTTGGTAAGATTGACGACGGTCGGTGCATCCGTTTCTCCTTCATAGAGAATGTCGAGGGTATTGTCGTCGTTCCATCTGTAAGTGACAGACACTTTCAGATTTCCGGGATAACCCATCTCCCCGTCGGGCGACAGATAGGTGAATTTCACGTCCTCATCAACAATTTGAAAATCCCATATTTGGTTCTGGAATCCTTCCGGACCACCATGCAACGAGTTTTCTCCATCGTTTTTAACAAGCCTGTAGGTTTTGCCGTCGATTGTGAATTTTGCGCCCCCGATTCGGTTTGCGAAACGTCCTGGAGTTTTGCCGGCGCAAGGTGAATCAAAGAGATAGTCGGCATCGTTTGCATACCCCATGACCACGTCTGTGTTTACTCCATTTTTGTCTGGGACAATAATCCGTGTGATTCCGGCGCCGAGTGACGACAACTCTGCGGTTGCGCCGTTTCGGTTTATGAGCGTTATCACCGTAACGACGCCTTTCGGTGTCGTTACGGTTCTTTCATGAATGGAATAATTCTTTTGCAGCCTCTCGTCTGATTTTGCACGCGGGCATACGGTGTTATGTTCCATGGAAATTTATTTATCGGTTGCGAATGGAGCTACGGGGAGTCCTGATGTGCCGTATAGGTTGCCGCAGGGATAGTCTGCCCAGTTATATCTTACGGATTCAGGTTTATCGACGGTGTGCGATGACAGGCTGATTGTGCAGTTGTCTATCATTGTCGGTGTAGCGGTGGTGAATATTCCGTCTTTACCGGAGATTATGAATCCGGTCACGGCTGAAGTGGGGCTTACAACAGGAGAATCGAACTTTAGGATTATCTGATTTCCGGAGCGCGTTGAGGAAATACATTTAGGGGCTTCGCTCACACAGTCTGTGCCGTAAGTGCGGTTCAAGGCGATGAGGGCGAGTCGGTGGGCCACATCCTGTTTGTTTTTAGGATGGATGTCGGCCGGATTCCCGAGGTCGATTGCAACTGCCATCGCCGTGTTGTCGAGCTCGAGGGCTTTTGACTGGGCGTTGCGCAAGTCTGCCCATTCCGAGTCCGGTTGCACCGCTTTCTGGGTTTGGAATCCTGCGAGTTGCACGAAATAGAAAGGCATGTTTTCACCCCAAAGCCTACGCCAATCTTTGATAAGCGCTTTGAAAAGCGGGGCATATTGTTCGGCGCGTCCCACGTTTGCACAGCCTTGGTACCAGATGGTTCCGGCCACCGGCATATCTTTTAATGGCGAAAGCATTGCGTTATACAGCACCGACGGATAGCTCGAACTGTTAGGGTCGGAGGGTTTGGGCGGTAGTGTGGAGAAATCTTTCTGCACCATAAATTGCCATTCACCGTTCAACGGAATGTTGTTGCCGGCGACTATGGCTTCCGCGATGCCGGGTGCTATTCCTCCTTCCCCTCCGAAATCACTTACTTTTATCGTGATTACATTCTTTCCGGGAAGAACAAGGGATGCCGGCACATCGTAGGAGCGGGGGGTGTCGTAGCCTGACCCTTTACCCACAAGAACTCCGTTGAAATATGTTTGGTCTTCGTCGTCGATGGCACGGAAATTCAAGGTAAGGCCGTTCCCGGCGTAATTTTCCGGAATCTCAATCTCGTTCTGGAGCCATACGATGCCGTCAAAACCGGGCAATGCTGAGTTTTCCCAATAACCGGGTATATTAATTTTTTTCCAGGCTGCTCCGGTCTGAAGTTTGTCTTTTGCGAAATCTGCCGTGTCGGAAACTGCCGATTCCATCCATTGCGCCATTCTTGAATCATATATCTTCTGCAGCGAATCTTTGTCATAACGGGCGGTTTCCATGTCGGCCAATGCTTGCTCAAAGCCCGGTATGGCTCCGAGGGCCTCGGCCGATGTCCATGCCTCGGCAGGGGTGCCTCCCCATGTCGTGTCGATGACCCCGATAGGCACTTTTAGTTTTTCCGCGAGTTCGCGGGCATAGAAATAGGCAATTGCCGAGAAGTCGGCCATGCTTGCCGAAGTGCATACCTGCCATCCTCCCATGTTGACTTCCACGTCGTCGAGCGGAGAGAGGGCTGTGTTTTTTTTGATTTGAAGAAGCCTGATGTCGGGATGATGGGCCGTGGCGACCACATTGTCATAATCCATGACTGTGGTCCAGCCTTGCACCGGGAATTCCATGTTCGATTGTCCCGAACATATCCACACTTCTCCCGACAATACGTTTTCTATAACAGTAGGGCCGTCTTTGTCTTCGAAAAGAATGGAGTAGGGACCTCCAGCCGGGGGTGTGGGAAGAGATACGGAAAAGTTGCCGTCGGCATCCGTCTTACACTTGTACGTTTCCTTTTCCCAGCCCGGTTTCACTTTTACTTCCGAACGAGGGAACGATTTCCCTTTTAATTTGATTATACTGTTTTGCTGCACAATCATGTTGTCGGTGATATAATGCGGCAATGTCACCGCAGCACTGGCGGCGGTTCCTGATAAAAAGGATGCTGTCAAAAGCAGCGGAATCCTGAGTTTTTGCATAGAAGGGTGTTTTTATTGCCGGCGCTCGGCCGGAGTGGGGTTAGTTTGTGTTGGTTTGTTTTTTGTGGCGCCATTCCGCACACGGTGCTTTTCCTGACGCATTACAAATTTACAATAAAGATATAAGCGACGGTCTTAACAAACTGACCAATTTATGTGACAAATGCATTTTCAACCACCATTTGCAGAAAAAGTCTTTTTTTTTGAATCGTTCATTTCTCCTTATATATATATAATGGGATAACTTTGCAGTGAAAAAATCTATATTATGAAACTTAATATAAAAAAATTAGGATCTGTCATTACTTTGGTAATGCTTTTAGGAACGGGGGGTGCGACTGCAGCCTCGCGTCTTTGGTATAAAACGGCAGCCGACGATTGGATGAAGGCCATGCCTATCGGCAACGGACGTCTCGGCGCCATGGTTTACGGCGGGGAGAAATGCGAACGCATTGCGCTCAATGAAATCAGTCTTTGGTCAGGTCGTCACGACGAAACGAGCAACGACCTTTGCGGGAGGGACGCTCTCGAGGAGATGCGCAAGAGTTTCCAGGAGGGTGACCTCGACAAGGGTAACGCTCTTGGCGAGAAATATCTTACCGGACGGATGACGTCTTTCGGCACTCATCTTCCTCTTGGAGATATGGTGATTGAATTTGGCAACCAGGCTGGGAAAACGGAAAATTATACGCGTCAGCTCAATCTTGAGAATGCCGTGGCTTCCGTGAGCTACAAATCGGGTAACGCATCTTTTTCGCGTGAGTTCATAGCCGATTATCCTGACGATGTGATTGCCATGCGTTTCACATCCGACAAGAAAAACTCACTCGACGCCACAATCGGCTTCGACTTTCTCAGGGATGCGGTTGTAAAAGCTTCAGGCAACGACCTTGTTTTCAATGGCAAGGTATCTTTTCCGCTTCATGGACCTGGCGGCGTGAATTTCTATGGGAAAGTACGTGTCCTTCCCGTAGGTGGCCATGTGGAGGCCGATGGCGACAGGCTTGTTGTAAAGAACGCCGATTCGTTCGACCTTGTGTTTGACGTCCGCACCGATTATGTAGGCGACAATTACAAACGTCTCTGTGATGTCACCGTTGATAAGGCAGCCGCAAAAGGATACGCGGAGATGAAAAAATCGCATGTAGCTGACTACAAGCGTCTTTATGACCGCATGTCAATTTCGTTTGGCGATGACTCCGGCGATGCCATGCCTACCGACGACCGTCTCAAGGCCATAGTCGGCGGCAAGACCGACCTGGGTTTCGATGCCCTTTTCTTTCAATACGGGCGCTATATGCTCATATCTTCTTCGCGTAAGTCTTCGATGCCTCTATGTGCAAACCTCCAGGGAATCTGGAACGATAACCGTGCCTGCAACATGCCTTGGACCTGCGACTATCATCTCGATGAAAACATACAGCAGAACTATTGGTCGGCAAACCGTGCGAATCTTGCCGAATGCAACGAGCCTCTTTTCGATTATCTCGGACTTTTGGCCAAGCACGGACGTGACACTGCTTCGAAAATGTATGGTAGCCGCGGATGGGTGGCGCATACAGTTTGCAACGCATGGGGATACACCGCTCCCGGATGGGGCGTGAGCTGGGGAATGAACGTGACGGGCGGTGCTTGGCTCGCCACTCATCTTTGGAGTCATTATAAATATACGGCCGACACGGAATATCTGCGTCATACCGCCTATCCGATTCTTCGCGAGGCAGCTCTCTTCTTCAGCGATTACATGACAAAAGACGCCGCCACGGGACATCTTATGACCGGGCCCAGCATCTCTCCAGAGAACGGCTACACACATAACGGCAAGCATTACAGCCTTTCGATGATGCCGACTATCGACCGTGTCATGGTTTATGACCTCTATGACGCCTGCATACAGTCTGCCGACATACTTGGAATAAACGATGACTTCACTGCCAAGTTGCGCAAAGACATAAAGCTTCTTCCTCCGTTGGAGGCCGGCAACGACGGTCTGTTGAAAGAATGGCCGGGCGACGTGCGCCGCAGCGACCCGTCGCACCGCCATAGTTCACACGTGCTTGCTCTCTTCCCGCTCGACCAGATTTCGTTCGAACGTCATCCCGAACTTGCCGCCGCTTGCCGCAAGTCGCTCGAAAGCCAGACGAGCGACCCTGCATGGGAGGATACCGAATGGAGCACGGCCAATATGATGTGTTTTTATGCCCGTCTCAAAGACGGCGAGGCGGCCCACGGATGGCTTCAGAACCTTTTCCACAGGTTTATGCGCGAGAACATGATGACGGTTTCACCTGCCGGCGTCGCAATGGCAGAGGAGGATATCTTCAGTTTCGACGCTACTGAAGGTGGTGTGGCTGGAATCTGCGAGATGTTGCTTCAATGTTATGAGGGTTATCTCGACTTCCTTCCCGCACTTCCTTCAAAATGGAAAGACGGTAGTGTGAAAGGTCTGTGCGCCCACGACGGTCTTGTAGTTGACATCGATTGGAAAAACAGCAAACCCGTTTCGGCTTCCATCAAATCGACTGCTAAAGATTGCACTGTAAAGGTGAAAGGGTTTGAAAAACCGTTTGAAATAGCTAAAGGTAAAACAATTAAACTTAAATTCTCATGAAGACTTTAATAACGGCAGTTGCGATTGCGGTCGCCTCCGGTTTTATGACGGATGTGTATGCGACAGTCAACCGTCGCGACATCAATGACGGCTGGAGGTTCCGCCAGGGAAGGTCTGATATATGGTATCCCGCTACTGTCCCCGGCACCGTACACACCGATTTGATGGCCAACGATATAATCGAAGATCCGTTTTTCAGGCTTAACGAACGTTCCGTGCAGTGGGTGGATAAGGAAGACTGGATGTATGAAACGCAGCTTATCGCCACTCCCGAAGAACTGGCTTCGGGCAATCAGGAATTGGTGTTCTATGGCCTTGACACATACGCGGATGTCTATCTTAACGGTGCGCCCCTTCTGAACGCCGACAATATGCACCGCACGTGGCGCGTAGATGTGAAAGGGAAACTGAAAGAGGGTCCTAACAAATTTGAAGTTTATTTCCATTCACCCATAAAGGTTGACCTGCCAAAATGCGACTTATACGACTATGAGTTCAACACCGGTCCCGACCAGTCGCAAAACGGCGGCATTTTCAATAAGCTTGTGAGCATTTTCGCCCGTAAGGCAGGCTACCATTACGGTTGGGACTGGGGTCCTCGTCTCGTAACTTCCGGAATTTGGCGCCCCATAGTGCTTGAGACCTGGGACGGCCCTCGCATCAGCGACGTGCAGGTGATTCAGAACAAGGTCGATGCGTCGAAGGCAAACCTTACCCTTATTGCGGAGGTGACCGCCGGCGAAGATATGGCGGCTGCGATGGTAGAGTTTAAGGCCGACGGCAAAAAAATTGCCGGGAAGGAAGTCTCGCTGAAAAAAGGCGTCAACCGTGTAGAGGTGGATGCCGTCATGGATAAGCCGAAGCTTTGGTGGCCCAACGGGCTTGGCGAGCCATATCTTTATGACTTCGTCACCGTCCTTGATGCCGGTGAAACCACCGATTCCCACTCTCAGGAAATAGGCATACGTTCCATAAAACTTCATAATGACAAAGATGAATATGGCCACAACCTTTATTTCGAGGTTAACGGCAAGCCTGTCTTCATGAAAGGTGTCGATATGGTTCCGCTCGACAGTTTCCTGCCCCGAGTGAGCAAAGAGAAATATGAGAAGCATGTCCTTGATGCGAAGAATGTCAACATGAATATGATTCGCGTGTGGGGAGGGGGCGTATATGAAGACGACTACTTCTATCAGCTTTGCGACCGCAACGGCATTCTGGTGTGGCAGGACTTTATGTTCGCTTGTTCCACATATCCAGCCGATGAAAAATTTCTTGCGAGCATACGCAGCGAGGCCATCGACAATGTGCGACGTCTCCGCAACCATGCGTGCATTGCGCTTTGGTGTGGCAACAACGAATGTCAGGACGTTTTCTATGGTTGGGGCAACCGTAAGAAATATTATGAGGAAAAGGGTGTGCTTCCTCTTTTGGAGTCACAGTTCAAGGCAATGTATTTCAAGACACTTCCGGAGGTGGTGAAGGAATACGGAGGTGGAACCTCTTATCGCCCCTCTTCCCCGTTTGCTTTTGAAGACACTCCGAGCGACGGCATCAACGGCGACGACCATTATTGGGGTGTATGGCACGGGCGCGATTCAATCGGCCATTACAATGTGAAACGTGCCCGTTTCTTCTCGGAGTATGGATTCCAGTCGTTCCCCGAGTTTGAATCGGTGAAGATTTATGCGCCGCAGAAACGCGACTGGGACATCAACTCCGAAGTGATGATGGCGCATCAGAGGGCAGGTTCGTATGCCAACAACCTTATCCGTGACTACATGAACGATGAATTCCGTGTCCCTGACAATTTCGAAGATTTCCTTTACGTCGGGATGATTCTTCAGGGGGATGCCATCAAGACTGCCATGGAAGCACATCGCCGCGATATGCCCTACTGCATGGGGACTCTCGTATGGCAACACAACGATTGTTGGCCCGTTGCTTCATGGGCGGGACGTGATTATTACGGCAGATGGAAGGCGCAACAATATTTTGCCCGCAATGCATACCGCGACATATTGGTATCCCCGGTTGTGAAAGGCGACACATTGAGTGTATGTCTGGTGTCCGACAGAAGGAAAAACGCCAAGGGATCCCTTTTGCTGAAGGCGATGACTCTCGACGGGCAGGTGGTCTGGCAGAAAAAAAAGAACGTTACGGCGCATGCTCTCGAATCGCGCAAGGTGTTCTCTTCAGATATCCGTCCGCTTCTCGGAAACCATAGGCGCGGACAAATAGTTTTCACCACCGAATTTGTCACTGCGGGTTCCGCGCCTTATACAAATGTCGCATATCCGTGCCGGCAGAAATATATGGAATATCCTCGCCCCGAATTCAACGTTGCCGTAGAAGCGGCCGAGGGGGGAGGAATGGATGTCACTGTAGGGTCGAATGTGTTCGCGCGTGGCGTTTTTCTTTCAATCGACGGCATCGACAATTTTTTCTCCGATAACTATTTCGATATTCTCCCCGGGAAAAAACGTAAGATTCACGTCAAAACTTCTCTTCCTCGTGACGAATTTGTTAAGCAACTTAAAATAAACAGTATAGGAAACACTATTTAAATCTTTTGAAAGAAAAAAATGCACCAAAATTCCTATTTTTTGAAGCGTTTATTCTATGCAATGAGAGAATGGAGTGATAACTTTGCATCATCAAATTTTTAAACCATAAATAACTAATAACCTACGAATCATGAAAAAATTCCTCAGTACTTTGATACTCGTGATTGCCGGCTGTTTTGCAGCTGCCGCACAGATCAGTGTTACGGGCACGGTGGTTGATGAACAACATGAACCGTTGCCGGGAGCGTCAGTGATTGTAATGGGCGAAAGTAGAGGTACGGCTACGGATGTAGATGGCCGGTTCTCCTTAACCGCAAAGGTGGGCGCCACCCTCAAGGTGGCCTATGTCGGCTATGAATCTGCCGATGTCAAGGTTCCTGCCGACGGCAAGATGCAAATCGTCCTAAAGGAAGTTTCCGACCTGCTCGACGAAGTGGTGGTTGTCGGTGTGTCTATGAAAAAGAGTGACCTTACGGGTTCCGTATCGCACATTGATTCCGATGTGCTCACTCAAAAGCCTGTCACAAGTCTTAACGAGGCTTTGCAAGGCCGTGTCACCGGTGTCGCCGTGACCCGTTCTTCCAAACCCTCCGACGATTCAAGCATTAAAATCCGCGGAACGAACACCATCAATTCCGGTTCCGACCCTATATATGTGGTGGATGGTCTTGTGATGGGCAACGAGTTCGGTTTTTACAATTCGCTTAACATTAATGATATCGAGAGCATCCAGGTGTTGAAAGATGCCTCCGCTACCGCACTCTACGGTTCGCGTGGAGCCAACGGTGTGATTATCGTCACCACAAAGAAAGGTAAGAAAGGGAACGGCACCGTAAGCTACGACGGATGGGTTTCCTGGCAGAAGATGGGCCATCGCCCGGACCGTATGGACGCCACCCAGCTCGGCGACCTCCGCAAACAGTCGTATATCAACGGATATATGTTTGAAAATCCCGACGCGTCGGCAGCCGACCTTCAGAACCATATCGACAGTTATATAATGGCTCCCGGCAATGCTTTCGCTCAGGAAGAGCTCGACACTTATCTTTCCGGTCGTTCCTACGATTGGGTTGACCCGGTATTGCGCACCGGATTCACCACGAGCCATAACCTCTCGTTCTCGCAGGCTTCCGACAAGACCAACGTTTATATATCCTTAGGATTGAAAGACCTCACGGGTATGGTTAAAGGCACCGACCAGCAGCGTTACAACGGGCGTGTCAACGCGTCTGCCGAGATTACATCGTGGTTGCGTGTCGGCACGAACTCCACTTTCAGTTACACCCACGACAATATGACCGACGACAACGTCTATTATAAGGCATATTATTGCGATCCCCTCGTTGACAACGGCCCCTTCATGAGCGACGAGACGCGCCATAATGAAGAATATCTCTGCACATGGTGGCAGAGCCCCAACACGGAGAAGAACAATAACTTCAACCCTTATAACACGCTTGAAATCAAAACGGAGCGTTCACGTTATCACTTCACGTCGTCAAACTATATCAACATCAACCCCATCGAGGGCCTTAACATACGCTCCACGTTCGCCATCAACCGTGCCGAGCAGAGCTGGAACCAGTATCAGCCTACAGGCATCCAGGAATCAATCCGGTATCGCGGCGGCGACGCCTATGCGACACAGCAGCGTTTCGGCGACACGCAGTGGCAGTGGGACAACACAATCCAGTATATCCGCGATTTCGCCGGGGCGCACCACATGGACGTCTTTTTCGGCACTTCCGCTTCGCGCAACATCTACAGTGTAATCAAGGCCAACGGACGACGTTTCGCTTCTGACGACCTCGGATGGGACCAGCTCGGTTCCGCCGCCGACTGGGAGAACTCGCGTCCTGACAGCGACCGTCAGATTACGTCGCTCATGTCTTACGTGGCACGCGCAAACTATAATTATAAATACCGCTATTTCGCCACCTTCACGAGCCGGTGGGACGGCTCTTCAAAATTCGGTAAAGGGCATCAGTGGGGCTATTTCCCGTCGTTCTCTCTCGCGTGGGACCTCTCCAACGAATCTTTCTTCCCCAAAACCACATGGATTGACCAAATCAAGATTCGTGGCGGATATGGTTCTGTCGGCAACCAGAATATCGGCAGCTACCTATATGCTACAATGTATTATCCCTCCTCGTCAAACGGGTCTGCCGGTTTCTATACCAACGGTCATCGCGGCACCCCCGGCCTTACCTGGGAGAAACAGCAGCAGACCAACATCGGCCTTGACCTCGGTTTCTTCAACCGTCGCCTAAACATCACCGCCGACGTGTTCTTCACACGCAACAAAGACCTCCTTATGAGTCATTCGCTGGCTACTTCTACCGGCTACACTTCTACCACTGAAAATGTCGGCGACCTTGATAACCGTGGTGTGGAACTTACCGTCAACGCTACTCCCGTGCAGACACGCGATTTCACTTGGAACCTGGGTCTGAATCTCTCTCATGACCGCAATAAAATCAAGTGCCTTTACGGTGGCGTGAACCGTCTTCTCAACGTGCCTACCGAAAGTTCTGTACCTGACCGCGAAGGCAACCTCTTCGTAGGCGAGACGCTCCACAACATCTATTGCTACAAGTTCGGCGGCATCGCCAACGAGAGCAACCGTCAACTGTGGGAGGGTATTGATTACCGTGGACGTACCGTGGGGCTCGGCGACATATTCCCCCTCGACCTCTCCGGTCCTGACGGAAAGCCCGACGGCGTTATCGACAACTACGACCGCACCATCGCGGCATACAAAGATCCGAAGATTTATGGCGGTTTCAACACCGATTTCACTTGGAAAGGTTTAACCCTTAATGCTATTTTCACATACAGCGTTGGCGGTCATCGTCTTAGCGGATATTATGAAGGCCTCGTATCTTCCGTAGGTCTCAGCCATGCAACCCCGGAACTGATAGGCGATTATTGGACGCCCGAAAACACCGATGCATACTTCCCTCGCAAGATAACAAACGCTACGGGCTACACTCCGTTCGGAGCCGGCGATACCGACCGTTATATCCAGAATACGTCTTATCTGCGCCTTTCGACGCTTACCCTCAGCTATATCATCCCTGCCAAAATCACAAACAGAATCAGGGTGAACAACCTTCGTTTCTATTTCACCGCTTCCAATGTGTTTACGGCAACTAAAGACAAAGGTTTCGATCCTGAGTTCGGCGACAACCTCTATCCTAACGAGCGCAGCTACACTCTGGGACTTTCATTCAATATTTTCTAACTTTAAAAATCCATCGACATGAAATTCCATAATAAAATATTGACTCTGGGTGTGGTTGCGACAGCCGCTCTTTCATTGACGGCTTGCAATGATTTCCTTGACGAACCGAGCCGCACCCAGCTCACGGAAGAGCAAATCTACGGAAATGTGGAGACCGCCGAGACATCTCTTCTCGCTCTTTATAAGAACTGGCGCGACCTTTGGGCGGGGCATAATTTCTATTATCTCTCCGACGGCACCGACGAAATCCAGAACGGCGCTTTCCAGGCCCTTAAAGAGGGTGGCGGCAAGAACGGCGCAATCGACAGGTTTGATGCCCTTCTTACTTCCGACCAGGAATATATCACGAATTGCTGGAACTGGCGTTGGCCCAAGATTTCGGAGGCTGCCAAGTTAATCAACGCGCTCGCACCGAAGGTGGACAGCGATGAAAAAGCACGCCGGATCTGGGCGGAGGCATCCTTTATACGTGGCTCGCTCATGATGGACATGACGATGATTTACGGGCGTATCCCTATCATCGACCTCGGAAGGGTGGAGGAACTTGGCACTCGCCGTCATGACCTTACCACTGTTTGGACCTATATCATCAACGACCTCGACAATGCTGCCAAGAATGCTCCGGAACAGAATGATCCGGGACGCATCTCGAAGTATGCCGGACTTATGCTTCTCGGCTACGCTTATATGGCGGCTCCGGAGGAGACCGGTCTCCGCAGCTTTGAAAAAGCCGAGGCTTGCCTTCGCGATGTGGTCAACGGTCCGTTCAGCCTTGTGCCTTATTACGATATCTTCGATTATAATACCCCCAACACTTCGGAAGCTATTTTCGAGTTTCAGTTCTCCACCACATGGCCCGACAACCATGGCAACCAGTTCATGGTCGGTTCGCGTGCGGCGGCAAGTATGGGCGGTGATGCATGTTATTTCGCCGGTTATGACCATGCCGTGCCTACGGAATGGGCATATTCCGACGTGGAAGATGGCGGTATCTGGGAAGAGGGAGATATCCGCAAGGAGGAATCCATCCGCTACGACTTCGAGTGGAACGGCAAGAATGCCGTTGACTATATCCCGGGTCTTAGCTGGGAAGGCCTTTCGGAAGAAGACCAGGATGAATGCAAGCCTCATATCAAAAAATATGAGGACTACCGCACCGACCGCTATTCCGGAATGGGAATCAACAATATGTGGAATGCCGGCAAGAATATCCCTTGGCTCCGTCTCGGCAATGCTTATCTTCTCTATGCCGAATGTCTTAACGAGCTTGGCAAGACTTCCGAGGCTGTCGATTGGGTCAACGATGTCCGCGCGCGTGCATGGGATTTCGATATCCCCGAAGATATGCTCTGGAAATCGAATATGTCGCAGGCTGACTTCCGCGAACAAATCATGACCGAACGTGTACGCGAGCTTTTCGGCGAACGTTGGCGTAAGTTCGACCTCGCACGCACCGGCAAATTCTACGAACTGGTAAAGGAACGCAACAAATGGGCGAAACGCTCGGGCACAATCCAACCTTGGCATGTGGTTTGGCCTATTCCGATGTCTGAAATCGAGCAGAACCTTGAAATTGATTTCTCCGACCAGAACGAAGGATATATGTAGCAATCGGACGGCAAGACAATATCTCTGATAGTATAGATTAAATTCTCAGACAATGTGGGGACATCGCCCGGCGATGTTGTGTTTGACATTCCGGCGGATAATGCTAACCGCCGGGCGGCTGTCTCCACATAAATCTTGTCTTGACTTTTCTTGACACGTGTATAGCGTTATAATGTCTTAGTATATAGTGAAATAATCTAATTGTATTAATACGCATGAAATCTTTACTTCTTACTCTTGCGGCATCTTCAGTGGCCCTTTCCGGCATGGGAGCTGCGCGTCAGACGAACTATTCCGAGCTGACAAACCTCACCGACCTCGTTTCCAACGGTCTGTTCCATGGCAACACCTTGTTGGTCGATATCGACAATGACGGCATGCTTGAACTTATCGCCAAGGGTCGTGACCTCAACGCCGGTTGGGCTAACACTCTTAAAGCCCTTCACCTTGACGAAGCCGGTGCGACTATTGCAAATTCCGTGGACCTCCCTGATCCAGACGGATGCATGTGGGAGAGAATCATTTATAGTATCGACTATAATAACGACGGCAATGTTGACCTTCTATACGCTTCGTCGTGGAACGCCAAGTTGATGAAAGGCGACGGCAAAGGCAATTTCGAGATGGTCGATGACTTTGCGCTTGACGGCGAAATGAGCATTGATGGCGACGATTGCGAGAAATGGTATGGCGGCACTCTCGGGGTTGCCGACTTCAACGGCGACGGCTATCAGGATATCGTCACATTCTGCGGCAATCCCCGCGAAGACCAGGGTACTCCGGTGGTATTCTTCAACGACAAAGGCACCGGCAGATTCATCAAAGATGAAAACACCGGCATCAAGCCGCAGCGCGGCGGTACCCTCTGCGTGGGCGATTACAACCGCGACGGTTATGCCGATATCCTCGTGTCAGGTTGGGCCGACGATTTCGGAAACGACTGCACCCGTATATGGAAGAACGACGGCGCAGGAAAATTCTCCGAAGTGATTGTAGGGGATAAGGCGGGAACGGAGAAGGGACAGGTTATTTTTGCCGATCTTACGGGCGACGGACTTCTTGATGTGTTCATCACCGGAACCTCTTGCCCCAACAACTGGGAACTTGCCGCTTATATCTATAAGAACAACGGCGACGACACTTTCTCCAAAATTGATGCCGGCCTTCCGGGTTTCCAATGCAGCGGCGCCGATTGGTGCGACCTTAACGGCGACGGACTTATCGATCTCGTTTGTGCCGGAGAAAACGGCGACTTGAAAAATTCCGTGTATGCTTTTAATGAGGGCGACGGCAAGTTTACAGCAGTAAGCAACAAACTCGGACAGCATCGCGGCGGTGCATCGGTTCTTGCATTCGATTTCAACAACAATAATGTGCCCGACCTCTTGCTTATGGGTTACATGGACGGCGACGGCCCCAGACATTTCCAGATTTACAACGGTGCCGGTTCCCGCGTAGCCAACAAGGCTCCCAACGCACCCTCCGGTCTGACTATGACAGCCGACGGAAGCAAGACAATCCTTTCGTGGGATGCCGCTACCGACGAGAAGGCAACCCAGGGCACAGGATTCACCCCTTCAGAGGCCCTTCGCTATAATTACTATGTGAAGACCATCGACGGACAGGTTGTAACAGCCGTTCCCGCTGACCCTGCAACCGGGAAACTCCGCAGCGGCAACGTTTGTGCGGCATCAACCGCATGCAAGGTTGCGCTCAATATCTCTTCCGATAAGATTGCCGAATGGGGCGTACAAGCCATCGACGGTGCAAAGGCGGCAAGTGCTTTCGCTGTTGCTGAATCCGGCTCTTCCGCAGTTGAATCTGTTGAAATCGACGAAAACGCTGAAGTAGAATATTTCAACATCCAGGGTATCCGTATCGACAATCCTTCCAACGGCCTTTACATCCGTCGTCAGGGCGGCACGACCGAAAAAGTGTTTGTTCGTTGAAAAGACGTCTCTGATATTGACCGAAAGCAAACGGGGTCGTCTGGTGATTTTTTTCATCGGTACCCCCGTTTGATTTTGTAAATAACAAACTTATTTTTTAACTTTGAAGTCGTTTAAACTTCTTTCTTTAACGGCTTCGTCAGTCGAATTAAGAACGCTTCCTTGAAATCGAAATGAAAACAGTAAGATCCATTTTACTTTTGCTCGCCGGAGCATCGATACTTCCGGCATTTGCCGATAGCGGCCTCGACGCCGGCTATGCAGGGTGGAAATTTGAAATGTCTGCCACTAAAAAAATGACAGTGTCGCAGAACGGTAAAGAACTGTTCAAGGGCGTCACAATGACGGCACTCGACCAGAACGAGGTGGAACTACAGTCGGACAAATTCACCTCTGTAGTAAAAAAAGAGGAGAACGTGACCGATGGATTCGGTTCGGGACTCCGAATCACCTGGATTTTCTCGAAAGCCGGAAGTCCTGACCTGGAGCAGATTGTCACCGTTTATGATAACCAGCCTTATGCCCTTTTTGAAGGTGCCGTGGTGGCGAAAGGAGGAACTACTTCCTCGCGCCGTATCAATCCGATAGTGGTTTCGACGACGAGCACCCTTCCATTGCCTACGTCGGAAAACCGTGTGTATAACATGCCGTTTGCCAACGACAACTGGGCCACATTCTCCACCGTGCGCTGGAGCACGGCGCAGCCTGTGGTTTCCTGCGAAGCGACAGCACTTTTCAATGTTGAGTCGCGCGAGGGTATTGTAATCGGTTCCGTTGACCATTCCGTATGGAAATCGTCGGTGTCGGTCACTCCGAATTCCACCAATAAAGTTCGTCGCTTGATAGCCAATGCTGGCTACGTTAGTCCGCGTACATGGGACAACGGTAATTTCGGCAACAATTCCCCCATCGACAGCCACGGGGCTGTGAAAGGGGAGCGGGTGGTCTCTCCCAAGTTTATGGTGGGATATTTCAGCGACTGGCGCGAAGGACTCGAAACCTACGGAAAAGCCAATACGGTGCTTTGCCCGAAACTTGAAATGAAAACCGGCGACAAAGCTCTCTTCGGATGGCAGAGCTGGGGCGGCCAGGAGGCTCAGTTGAACTTCACATCCACCATGTCGGTGCTTGATTTCTTCGAAAAAGAGATAAAACCTACCGGATTCGCCGGCGAAGACGGCGTGTGCTGGATGGTGCTCGATTCCTTCTGGGACAATATGAGCCGTATGGAACGCCGCCAATTCGCACAACGTTGTAAAGAGATGGGCTACCGCCCCGGCATTTATCACACACCGTTCACTATATGGCTTGGCAACGACAGTGAAGTTTCCGATTATCCTTATGAAACTGTCGATGGTAAGACATATTCCCGTAAAGATGTGGTTTTGACAGCCAACGGTAAGCCTCGCAAGATTTCCGGATATTCGCTCGACCCTACTCACCCTGCAGTGAAAGAATCGAACCGCAAACGGTTTCAAGAGTTCAAGGAAGACGGTTTCGAGTTTGTTAAAATCGACTTTATGAACAACGGGTCGCAGGAGGCCGACAAATGGTATGACCCGAATGTCACGACTGGCATGATGGCATATAACTACGGCATGGATTACATCCTTGAGATGGCTGGCGACATGGTGCTCGATTTCTCGATTGCTCCCGTATTCCCCGCCAAGGCTCATATCCGGCGCATCGGCTGCGATGCCTGGGGCGAACTCAACAATTCCATGTACACCCTCAACTGCATCAACGGTTCGTGGTGGCTTGATCAATGCTACTCATTCAATGACCCCGACCACATGTGCCTCAACAAAGTTTTCACGGGCAAGGGCTCGCCCGACGAGAATGAGGCGCGCATACGTTATTCCTGCGGGCTTATCACCGGTATGACACTTCTCGGAGGCACCTACGCCTATGAAGGGGCTACGATGAAATACAACGACAAGAATGTGAATATTGTCGGCACCGATGCAGAACGCGCCCGTGTCGTGAAATTCGCTTCTAACAAGGATTTGACGGAAGTCGGACGTCTCGGTCGTTCGTTCCGTCCGGTGGAGGGCACGTTTACCCATCAGACCACCCTCTACTCTCCCAACGATATCTCGACCGACAACGAGTTTATACTCGACACCCCGGAGGCTTTCTATTACGTGGTGTTTAATTTCGACAAGTCTAATCCGCTTGAGAAAGCTGTGGATTATGACCGTCTTGGAATTTCGAAGAATGACTTTGTAAATGTGAAGGAGCTTTGGAACGGCACTGCATATACGCCCGACGATGTCAGCGTCTCCATACCGGCCAAGGATGTGCGCATCTATCGTTTCGAACGTGCGGGCTATGCCGGCGTGGAAACCGTGGCATCGGATGCCGAGGGCTCTGTGACGATAAAAGCGGCTGGCGGTGTCATTAGCGTTTATTCGGCTACGCCTGTATCTTCTGTGAACGTCTATGGAATTGATGGGAGAACCATCAATTCCATAGACGTCTCTTCCTACGGAGAGACGAGGGTGTCATTGTCTGCCCGTCAGGCTTGCGGGATGGCTATCGTGGCTGTAAAGCTTTGCTCGGGTCGAATGGTAGCGGAGAAGGTTATAGTTGAATAAGTGTCGGGTAACCATATTTGGGGAATAACACTATGTTGAAGAAATTTTTCTCTTCCTTGTTATTATCATTTGCCGTCACTGCCGTGGCGGCCGATTATGCCCGTTACGTGGATCCTTTCATCGGCACCGGGGCCGTCGAGGGAGGGCTTTCTGGCAATAACTATCCCGGTGCTACCGCACCGTTCGGTATGGTGCAGCTAAGTCCTGATACTCATCAGGCCCCCGATTGGTATAACGCTTCGGGCTATGATTATAACGACAGTATCATATATTGTTTTTCACACACCAGGTTAAGCGGAACCGGAGCAAGCGATTTCATCGATATCGCTTTCTTTCCGACCGTAGGCGATGCCGCATCGTCGCGTTTCAGCCATTCCCGGGAATCTGCCTCTCCCGGCTATTATTCGGTGCAACTGCTCGACGAGGATATCCGCGCCGAACTTGCTGCCACTACCCGGGCGGGTATCCACCGCTACACCTACCCGTCAGGTAAAAACCGCAAACTGATAATTGATCTTGACCACTCTGCCAACAAGGGGAGTTGGGACCGCCGCATCATACAGTCGCAGCTGCGTCTTGCAGGCCCTCGCACCGTCGAGGGTTTCCGTGTTATAACAGGCTGGGCAAAATTGCGTAAGGTTTATTTCGTTGCCGAGTTTTCTGAAGATATAGCAACTTTGGACTTGTCTGACGGACAACGGGTCAATGATGGGGTGACTGTCATCAACGGTAGTTCCGTAAAAGGGTGCCTCGATTTCGGAGTAGGAGATAAGCCTCTGGTTGCCAAGGTGGCGCTTTCGGGTGTATCTTTGGAAAACGCGCGCCAGAATATGTCGAAAGAAGCTCCTCATTTTGATTTCGACGGATATGTGAAGGCCGGGCGCGAAAACTGGAACAAAGTTTTGGGAATGATCGAGGCAGAAGGCCCGGAAGAGAAGTTGAAGACATTTTATACCGCCTTGTATCATACAATGATACAGCCCAACACCTTCAGTGATGTCAACGGCGAGTATATGACGCCTGTGTATAGCGTCGGGAGGGTGCCGGAAGGGAGCGTGCAGTATTCTACGTTCTCCCTTTGGGACACTTATCGGGCGGCTCATCCATTATATTCCCTGCTGATGCCCGATACGAACGTTGCTTTTGTCAACAGCATGTTGCGCCATTATGCCGACTATGGCTATCTTCCCGTTTGGCATATATGGGGGCAAGACAATTATTGTATGATAGGTAACCATGCCATCCCGGTAATAGCCGATGCCGTCTTGCGTGGTTTGCTCGGCATCGACGTTGAGGCAGCATACGCGGCTGTGAAGCAATCGTCTCTGCAAAGCCATCCGAATTCACCTTTTGACATTTGGGAAAAATATGGATATATGCCTGAAACACTGCAAAGCCAGTCGGTGTCGATTACCCTTGAAATGGCATTCGACGATTGGTGTGTGGCACAGATGGCAAAAAAGACAGGTCATAACGATGATTTTGAACGTTTCATGGCGCGGTCGCAGTATTTCCGTAATCTTTTCGACCCGGCCACAGGTTTCTTCCGGGCCAAAGATGAGAACGGCGCCTGGACAGAGCCTTTCGACCCTCTTAAATTCGGAGCCAACGGCGGATATCCCTTCACCGAAGGAAATGCGTGGCAATATTATTGGTATGTGCCGCATGACATTTCGGCACTCATTTCGCTGACTGGAGGCAAGAAAGCATTTGAAAAGAAACTCGACACATTCTTCTCGCTCGAAGCTACGAGCGGCGAGAAAAACGATAATATTTCCGGCTGTATAGGGCAGTATGCGCATGGCAACGAACCGAGCCATCACGTGGCTTACCTATATAATGATGCCGGCGTGCCCCGCAAAACCCAACGGATGGTGGCACGCATAATGGACGAAATGTATAACAACTCTTCATCGGGCTATGCCGGCAACGATGATTGTGGCGAAATGTCGGCATGGTATATTTTCAGTGCCATGGGTTTTTATCCTGTTAATCCTGCTTCGGGGCAATATAGTCTTGGAACGCCTTTGTTCGATAAATGCACGTTGCATCTTCCGTCGGGACGTGATTTCGTTATAACGGCATCGCGTAAGCATCCGGGAGATTATGCCGTTAAATGTGTTTCACTTAACGACAGGAAACATACATCCACAACGATTTCATACGACGACATCGTTTCCGGGGGTAAACTCCATTTTGAATTGTAAAGCCATCAAAAGTTTGAATTGTAAAGCCATGAAGAACCGATACTGTTTTATTTTTATAATCTCCTTGTTTTCCGTAATGGCGTTTATGGATTCCTTTATGGTGTCCGCACGTCAGGTCAGTCAATATAATTTCCGTCATATAGACAGCAGCGAGGGACTTTCCGCCAACAATGTGAAATGTATAGTGCAGGACAACCTTGGATTTATGTGGTTCGGGACGAAAAACGGACTTAACCGTTATGACGGCAGTGTGCTCAGGGTGTATGAATGCTTTGATAAGAAGCGTGGGGTTGGCAACAATAATATCGGCTCACTTTATGAAGACGAGAAATCAATTATCTGGATCGGGACCGATAGGGGAATTTATCGCTATGACCCCCGGAATGACAATATAAGCTTTGCCGATCTTGCCACTCCAGACGGCGAAGTGCCTAACAACTGGGTGCAGACTATTGTGGGCGACAAGAAAGGAAGTGTTTGGGCTTTATTGCCTGACCAAGGACTGTTCCTTTATAAGAGGGGGGAGTTGAAACGATTCATGTTCGCCGACAAAAGCAAATTCAAAAAAGTTTTTCCTAACGATGTATGTGTTGGAAACGACGGCAATGTGTGGGTAGCTATATCAGGCGACGGCATATATCGTTATAATGCGGCGGGCGACAATTTCAAAAAGATTCATCTTAATAATGAATCGGTGATTACGGATAAAGACTTCATGTCGTTGTGCGTCGCGCCCTCCGGAAACATTATCGTCGGCACGTCTTCCGGCGTTATTTATGAGTATGACCCTTCTTCCGGAACTTTGAAAAAGGATGTGTTTAGTGGCACCGGAAATGTCTATCTACGCGACATTCAGTGTTTTGACAACGAACTGTGGGTCGGGACTCATATCGGGCTTTATGTCATCGATATGGAAAGCGGTCAGGAAAAATTTATAAACGACAACCCGCTCGACCAATTTTCACTTTCCGACAACACCGTATATTGCATATATCGCGACAATACGGGAGGAGCCTGGGTGGGTAGCATTTTCGGTGGAGTAAGCTATACACCGCGCCGGAAGTTTTCTTTCACGAATTACGGCATAAAGGACGGTCTCTCGGGGCGTCTTGTTCTTGGTATTGTATCCGACAGGCAGAATCGGTTATGGGTAGGCACAGAAACTTCGGGAGTCAACATCCTTGACCCGACATCGGGGAAATTTACAGCCGCAGGTGTCTTTTCGCCTTCCGATAAGATTGTGCTTTCGATGACGGCATACGATGGGGCTGTATATTCTGCTATTTCTCGGAGAGGACTTTATAAGGTTGACCCTGAACAGAGAAGAATATCGAAAGTTTTCCCATTGGGCGATGAAATAGATGATAACGTTTATTCTTATCTGATTGACAGCAACGGCAACGAATGGGTGGGATTGTCATTTGCGCTGTATCGTCGCAAAAAAGGAGAGGCGACATTCGAACATATCACCGAGACCGGCTACGACTGGATATACTGCATACATGAGGCTTCTGACGGAAATATCTGGATTGGGACCATGGGTAATGGTATCTGGAAATATAATAAGGCCAACGGGCTTTTCAAGGCTTATACTTATGACCAGAATACTTCGGTTCCAACCGGTTTAAGGTCCAACTCAATCAATTCCATCATGGAGGATTCGGAAGGAAGACTTTGGTTTTCGACCGACCGTGGCGGACTGAGCATGTATGACGCTAAGACGGATGGCTTCATAACTTACGGAATCCGCGAAGGGCTGCCCGACGATGTGGTCTATGGTGTTGTTGAAGACCGCAGCCACAACCTATGGTTCGGCACCAACAAAGGGTTGGTGAGGTTTACGCCGTCAACTTCACGGGTCATGGTGTTTAACTCCGGCGACGGACTTCCGTTCGAACAGTTCAACTATAAGTCTGCGATAACTGCTCCGGACGGCAATGTGTATATGGGAGGTGTCAATGGAATTATTTCTTTCCGTCCCGACGATTACCGGGAGCCAAAGACTCCCCTTCCGCTTTTTTTCACGGGGCTCAGTGTGCTCAATCAGGAAATACGTCCCGGCGACGGTTCGTATCTGAAAGAAAACATACTGTTTACCGATAAGCTTTCCCTAAGCCACGACGAATCGACATTCACGCTTTCTGTGGCATCGCCCGATTACCGTCATCTTGGAAGAATTGCCTTCAGCTATCGTCTTTTGCCGGTGAGCAAGGAGTGGATTGCAATGAAAGATAACGAAATATCTTTCAATAACCTTTCAACCGGGAATTATACTCTCGAAATAAAGGCGGAAAGTGAATCTAACGTTGCCACGCGGAAACTCTCCATCAAGATTCTGCCGCCATGGTGGCAGTCATGGTGGGCTTACGGCATTTATGTTTTGTTGGCGATTGTCATAGCCACGCTTTGGTTTCTTTGGTATCGCAACCGTAAGGAACGCCAGCTCCGCGCACACGAGCAGGCCCTTATTGACAACCGTGACAAAGAGATTTACCGAAGCAAGGTGTCGTTTTTTACCGAAATAGCCCATGAAATACGCACGCCGCTCTCCCTGATTGATCTCCCCCTCGAGGCTATGGAAGACCTCAGTATTGATGATCCGCAGTTCAAAAAATATCTTTCGGTCACACGTAAAAACACGAAGCGACTTCTTGAACTGACGGGCCAGCTTCTCGATTTCGAGAAAATAGATTCGAGCCGGCTCACACTGAAAAAGGAGAGCGTAAATATTCCGTTGCTCCTTAATGATATAGCCGACCGTTTTGACACTCCACTCAGGCTTGCGGGGAAAACTTTGGTCCGTGATATCGACGCAGCCCCGCTCACTGTGCTGTCTGACAGGGAGGCGATTGTCAAGACCGTGAGCAATCTGCTCAATAATGCCAGAAAATATGGTAGGTCGCTTGTGCGCATTTCTTTGTCGCGCGAGGGTGAGAATTTTGTGGTGAAGGTTGCGAGCGATGGCGAAAAAATCAAAAATGAAGACCGGGAACGTATTTTCCTGGCGTTTTATCAGACCGACACTGCTGAAAAAATAAAAAGCGGCGTGGGGATAGGTCTTCCTTTGTCGCGCTCTCTCGCATCTTTGCTTGGCGGAAGCCTTGTGCTTGAAGATAATCCCGACGAGGAATTCAATATTTTTACGTTGAAACTGCCCATCGTGGAACCGGAAGAGAATGTCCCGGAACTTGATCCCGGCATTGGGGCGTATATGCTTGCTGCCGAATCGAATCAGGCTAAACCGAGGTCCGACGTATTCAGTATCCTGCTTGTGGAAGACAATGAAACGATTCTCAATTTCCTTTCCGAGCAGCTTGCCAAGTCTTTTGTAGTGTCGAAGGCATCGAATGGAGTGGAAGCACTTGAGAAACTCAAGACAATGCAGCCGGACCTCATACTGACCGATGTCATGATGCCTGAGATGGACGGCCTCGAATTGTGTAAGACCGTGAAATCGGATGTCAATCTCAGCCATATCCCTCTTGTGTTCATTACTGCCAAAAACGACCTTGACAGTAAGATTCAAGGTTTGCAGTGCGGTGCGGAGGCGTATGTGGAGAAGCCGTTCTCCATCAAATATCTTAAGAATCTGATAAATTCGATTCTTGACAACCGGCGCCGCGAACGTGAGGCGTTTGCCAAGAATCCGTTCTATATTTCGGAAAACGCACAGTTCGGTGAGGCCGACAAGGAGTTTATGGATAAAGTGCGCAGTCTGGTGGAGGCTCACATGGAAGACGAGAATTTCAGTGTCGATACTCTTTGCGAAGAACTGAATATGAGCCGTTCGGCGTTGCTTCGTAAAATCAAGGCGTTGTTCGGGCTCTCGCCTATCGAGGTCATCAGAACCATAAAACTTAAGAAGGCAGCCGAACTAATACAGGATGGCAGATACCGCATAGCAGATGTCTGTTATATGGTGGGAATCGCCACACCTTCTTATTTCAGCAAGCTTTTCTTTAAACAGTATGGCGTGACACCGAAGGATTTTGAAAAGCAATGCCGTGCGAAAGGCAATATCGACGAACATGCTGATTGATATATGGTTCTTTTTCGCCATTTGAAGCGGAATTGTCATTTTTTGGCTTGTTTGGCGTTTTTTTAAAGATTACATTATTATAATTTTGCACCGTGACGGAAGTTGAAATGTCTGTCGCGGTGTAATTCGTTTCTACAATTCCAGAATAATATAAAAACTAATAATCATGAAATCGTTCTTACTGACAGCAGCGGCGTTGGCCTTTTCCGCCAATCTTTTCGCAGCCGGAGAAGTTATTCCGGTCGAGACGGATTCGTCTGCCCTCGTTTATACCGTGGGTGACGACGGACGTCTTTATCAGACGTATTTTGGGAAGCGTCTTTCCGATTCAAGGGAATATGCCAACCTCCCTAAGGGGAAAGAGGCTTATCTCACCCACGGCATGGAAGACTATTTCGAACCGGCGCTCCATATCAACCGCTCTGCTACCCCTAATTCATCAACGCTCCTTCAATATAAGGGGCACACCGTGCTTGACCGCGACGGCTACAAAGAAACTGTCATCACTTTGGCAGACCCGAAGTTTGCCGATGAAGTCAAGCTCCATTTCGCAGCTTTCGGGCCCGAAAATGTTTTCAAATCGTGGACAGAAATAACCAACAATGAGAAACAACCGGTAGAACTGGAGAAGTATGCATCTTCGTTGCTTCACTTCACTGCTCCTAAATATGTGCTGACGCAATATAGCGGCGAATGGGCTAACGAAGCCAACAAGCTCTCGCAAGAACTTCATTATGGTAAGAAAGTGATCGACACCAAACTCGGAGCCCGCGCCGACATGTTTGTTTCACCTTTTTTCCAACTTTCTCTCGGCGATGAAGCCACCGAGACGGCTGGCGATGTATTGGTAGGCACGCTTGGCTGGACCGGCAATTTCCGCTACGTATTTGAAGTGGATAACCTTGGCGACCTTAGGGTGATAAGCGGCATTAATCCTTATTTCTCTTCCTATCCCCTTGCAAAGGGGGAGACATTTGTGACTCCGGAATTTATTTTCACACTCAGCGACAATGGTACCGGGGAGGCAAGCCGCAACCTTCATGACTGGGCGCGCCGCCATCAGGTGAAAGACGGCGAAGGCAACCGTATGACCCTTCTCAACAACTGGGAGGCTACCTACTTTGACTTTGACGAGGACAAGCTTGTAAAACTCATAGGCGAAGCTAAGGAACTCGGCGTTGATATGTTCCTTCTCGACGACGGATGGTTTGCCAACAAATATCCCCGCAACAGCGACACGCAGGGCCTTGGTGATTGGGACGAGACCTCCGACAAGCTTCCCAATGGTATCGGACGCCTTACTGAAGAGGCCAAGAAGCAGGGTGTGAAGTTCGGCATCTGGATTGAACCCGAAATGGTCAATCCCAAGTCGGAACTTTATGAGAAGCATAAAGACTGGGTGATAACTCTTCCGAACCGCGATGAGTATTATTTCCGCAATCAGCTTGTGCTTGACCTCGCCAACCCTAAAGTGCAGGATTATGTGTTCGGTGTAGTGGATAATTTGATGACGAAATATCCCGATATTGCATATTTCAAATGGGATTGCAACAGCCCCATCACGAATATCTATTCAAACTATGAAGGCAAGAACCAGGAGAAACTTTATGTGGATTACGTTCGCGGTCTCTACAAAGTGCTCGACCGTATCAAGGCAAAATATCCCAATCTGCCGATGATGCTTTGCTCCGGTGGCGGCGGTCGTACGGACTATGAGGGCCTGAAGTATTTCACAGAGATGTGGCCCAGCGACAACACTGACCCTATCGAGCGTCTTTTCATCCAGTATGGTTTCTCGCAGGTATTCCCCGCAAAGGTGCAGTGTGCGCATGTCACCACTTGGAACAAGAAGGCTCCTATTAAGTTCCGCACCAATGTGGCGATGATGGGCAAACTCGGTTTCGACCTCAATCTCCATGACCTCACGGCCGACGAACTTGCATATTGCAAGCAGTCGATTAAGGAATATAACAGGCTCAAGCCTGTCATTCTCGACGGCGATCAATACAGGCTTGTTCCCCCTTATGACGGCAACCATACAGCCACGATGTTTGTCGATAAGCAAGACCGCAATGCGGTGGTGTTTGCCTTCGATGTCCATCCCCGCTACAACGAGAAACTCTTGAATGTAAAATTGCAGGGTCTCAACCCGAAGTCCATGTATAAGGTCTGCGAAATCAATCGCGCCGACTGTTCCGCCGACAATAACCCAAAGACTTATTCAGGCGAGTATCTTATGACCGTCGGTCTTCCTCTCTTCTCCAACGGTGACCTTTCGAGCCGCGTATATGAATTGAATGAAATCTAATCGAATCAGGTAAAAGTAGGTACATATAATTGTTTTTAGGTTGGGTAAAAGAGGATGTCGCAAAACCTTGAATGCTTTTGAACGTAGGGACATGCCTCCGGCATGTAGAATCGGCTAATCAGTTTTCTAATCAAACATGCCGAAGGCATGTCCCTACATTAGTGCAGGTTTTGCGACATCCTCATTATTTTAGGCCAAATCTGCTTTTACCGGTTTACCGTCATGGACTCGGATGATGAGCGGCGTGCCGAGCGGGAGGTCGGGTGAGAGGTTGAATCTTTGGGGATGGAGCCAATAATTGTGGCCGTGGTCGTCGGTCACTCTCCATACGGTGGGTTGCGTGCCGTAGCGATGTCCCGTGCTGTCGGGAGCCGAATTTTTGTGGAATGTTTTCGTTACGGCTATAGGTGGTAGATGTCTGAAGATTTCATCGTCGGCGAGATGTTCCACTTTTCTGTATATCGAACAGGGGTCTGAGGCAACGGTGCCGGCGGGAATCTTTCTTGAAATTGTAGCATAATTTCCCGGAAGGTGCCATCCGTTGGTTTTGTATGTCGATTTCACCCGTTGGAGTTCCCAAAGGGTTTGTGGGAAAGCTCCGCGTGATGCGAGTATGTCGGCTATGGAGAGCCGTATGCGTCCCTTGAATTGATCCGGCGCCGGTGCTTTCAAGGCTTTGTAGAGAAGTGCCACCCGGAGATGCGGGGATTCTTCCGGGTCATATAGCGATGCAAGTTTGCTCCAGAGGTAGAATTTGCCGGGCGACAACAGGAGGGCCTTCCGCAAGAGTCTTTTTGCGTTCTCTTTTTCTCCGCAAATGGAGAAGACGGCGGCACGTTGGCTCAGAATGTTGGCCGAATCGGAATATTCGGTTTCCGCTTTGTCCAAAACGGTTAAGAAATCGTCGGAAGGGATTTTTCCGGTTTGTTCCGTTTCGTCAACATAGATGGTGACAAGCTTCTCTACTGTAGAAGACAGTCGTTTGCCGTTGAATTCCTTTCTCCGCCAGTCTCCTTCGCGCAGATTGGCGAGGTTCCAGAGTTTTGAAAATGCCACAATAGAGAAGATTGTCGGTTTCCGGTCTTTATTGTATGCATCACTATAGCCATTTCCGTTGTCTTTGATGCTTGCTTCACTATTGAATGACGAGTCTTTTGCATTCTTATATAGTCGGATGGCTTCAGTAAGAATCATGGAATGGAGTTTGTGAGGCACCGTCACTTTGAGTTTCAGATAATTGGCGAGCATCTTTTTTCGTCCGGCAATTTCTTTGTCCATGCTTTGTATTTTCCTGATTTATGTTGACTATCAAGAGTCGTTAACTCTGAGAAAAGTTG